>JAUWQC010000266.1 GCA_030611285.1 bacterium
TGAAAGCAATAGGAAGGTAGTAGATGGTGGGGATATTGAAAAATTATCCAGACTGGATTCAGAGCAAACCATAAAAAGGTTTGGTTCGGGCGATGCTATGATAACTGATATAAGGCTACTGGATAAAAATGGAAGTAAACTGGACTATTGTAAATATGGTGATGAGGTTAAGATAGCTTTAGATATTAAATTTAATAGGAAAGTTGAAAATCCAATTTTTGGTATTAGAATAACTGATTTTAAAGATAATATTGTTTATGGCACCAATACCAGGACTAATAACCTTAAAACTAAAGTTTATAACAATGGTGAAAGCTTAAGGGTAGAATTTACTTTCAAGGTAACTATTATTGGTGGTAATTACTATGTTACTCCTGCTGTAGGTTATAAGGATTCAAGAACATATTGTGACTGGGTTAATAATATGCTTACTATAAATGTTTTAAAAAATGAAAAAGCAGAAGGAATAGCTAATCTTAATTCTAAAATTACCATAGAGAAAATTTCATGAATGAACCCAGGGTAGCATTAATTATTATAAACTTTAATGGTAAACTGCATCTTGCCCAGTGCCTGGAATCTATTTTTAATCAGACCTATAAGAATTTTTCAGTAATTATAGTGGACAATAATTCTGCAGATGGTAGTGTTAGATTCATAAAGGAAAACTATCCTAATATAGAGTTGATAGAGAATAAGAGAAATATTGGCTTCGGAAAGGCAATAAATCAGGTACTTAAACAAAAGCTAAAAGATAGTGATTTTGATTTTTTTGGGGTACTAAATAATGATATAAAACTGGATAATAGATGGCTTGAAAATTTAATTGAATACAGCCATAAAAACCCAAAAGCAGGAATACTAAGTGGGAAGATTCTTCTATATCACTGGCCTAAATATATTAACAGCACCGGGGTCAATATAAATTATTCTGGTTATGGCTGGGATAGAGATTTCTTTGAGCTGGATAAAAAATGTGATAGAGAAAGTGGGCCCGTTTTAGCTGTAACCGGTTGCGCAACCCTGGTAAGAACAGAAGTATTTAAGCAGATTGGCTTATACGATCATGATTATTTCATGTATTATGAGGACAGTGACTTGTGCTTTAGGACCTGGAAATATACTGAGTTTACGGTGGACTATGTAGAGAGTGCAGTAATTTATCATAAGTTTTCTGCTTCTTTAGGTGTTTTTTCAGAAAAAAAACATTTTTATATAAAAAGATCCAGATTTATTTTTATCCTTAAAAATTTTCCTCTATCTTTTGTGATAAACATCTTTCCCAGAATAACCAGATATGAGTTTGGTGACTTTATATGGCCACTGATTAAGAGGTTAGATTTTGCTAATGTCTTTCGAGAATTCTTGGTTTACTTTATATTTCTTGGCAGGTTTCCATTTTTTGTGATAAAGAAATTATTTACCAGAAAAAAAGCTAAAAAATATGACTGGTGGAAAATGCTGCACCCAACTTACTTTAAATCTGCTACCAAGAACATAAATCCAGAATTTGTAGATATTATAAAACCACATTTTGAAAAATATGGCACTATATCTAATAGAGTACTGATGGGAATAAATGATGCTGGTATTGGTAGCGGCTGGTCTAATATTATAAATTCAATACCAAGGGGAA
>JAUWQC010000258.1 GCA_030611285.1 bacterium
CCATTGATATAAGCACAAAACCGGCATGGTAAATAGTGGAAGCAGCTAAACCGGCGACCGCACCACAAAATATGTAACGCAGCAAGTTATACTTGCAGTTATCGTTATAAATAGATACAGCCATATATAGCCCAATAATTACAAGTAAACCAGCTGGAACATGTGTTTTGAGAAAATGGGAAAATTGTACATGAAGTACACTGAATGCCAAAAAGGACGCCGATATCAGGCCAACTCGAACATTATACGCGCGTCGTCCTAATAAATACACCATTGCTACACTTGCTACTCCACACAGAGCTGAAATCAAACGACCTGGTAAGTAGAACAAAGTAACATCATTAAAAAAAAGACGTGCGAAATCAGCAGTTGATGTAAATATCCCAGTAAGCCACCCAACCACATAAGTAAATCCATATATTATAGACATGACATACATGTATAGAGACGGGTAGATAAAATAGTGTGGATTAAGATCGCCAGTACCAAAGGCTACGGCATGGTTTACGATAACTGTTTCGTCTGGATAGAAGACATAGGGCAAACCGAAATCGATCCCCAGTAAACGAAGTGCCAATGCTGCAGAAAGAATGATAAAAAGCAATATTAAATCCAAACGGCGAAAAATATTTTTTTTCATATGGTTTCTCCTTTAAAGAAATATAAAATTGATGCCACCTTATAAATGGACACCCTTACTGTTCAACTAATGGTTGCTACTGCTACCCCATAGCAGACTTTCACTACCGAGCTATCACCCATGCCAGTATTGTAAATATAAGAAATAATAAATACTTTTTCTCTTTTATTTTATTGCTTATCATCTTGATTTTACTATTCATTTATTTTTTATCACCATAAATTAATTTATTTTTGAAAAATATTTACTTTTTTTATTTTTCAGCCTAATATCCTATAAACTTCCCCCACAATATATTCCAATTCTTTTTCACTTAAATCAGCATACATGGGGAGCCTTAGGAGTCTGCCACTTAAATTTTCAGTTATGGGTAAATCGCCGACCTTATATCCCATTTTTATTCCCATTGGGGAAGTATGTAGAGGAATGTAATGGAATACAGCGTGTATCCCATTTTCTTTTAATTTATTCATTAAATCATTTCTTTCTTTTTCTGAATTAAGTAATGTATAAAACATATGGGCATTGCATTCACGCCCTTCGGGAATAATAGGTAATCTTAATATTCCCCGGTCTTCTAATTCCTTCAAATGCTCATAATAATAATTAAAAATAAATTTCCTCTTATTATTTATTTCGTCCAATTGCTCAAATTGGGCATATAAAAATGCGGCTAACATATCTGAAGGTAAATAACTTGAACCTATATCCACCCAGGTATATTTATCTATTTCTCCTCTGAAGAATTTACTCCGGTTAGTTCCTTTTTCTCTTATTATTTCCGCTCTTTCGATTAATTCCTTATCTTTATTAATTAGAATGGCTCCACCTTCTCCGCAGGAGTAATTTTTGGTTTCGTGAAAACTATAACATCCTATATCCCCTATTGTTCCCAAATATTTCCCTTTATATTTCGCATTAACTCCCTGGGCAGCATCTTCAATAATTTTGATATCATCTTTATTTGCTATCTCCATAATAGCATCCATATCACAAGCTACCCCGGCATACTGTACCGGAACTATGGCTTTAGTGCGGGAAGTAATCTTTCTTTTTATATCTTCCGGGGCAAT
>JAUWQC010000177.1 GCA_030611285.1 bacterium
AGAAAAAAAAGAAATAAAAAGTGTATTGTATAACGAAGTTAATACTGAACCAGAAGATAATTTTGTAAAAAAAGGTATTGAAATTTACAAGAAAAATGGCTGTGATTTTTTAGTAGCAATTGGTGGTGGGAGCCCGATAGATACGGCAAAAGCGATTGGTGCCATGGTTACTAATCCAGGTGATATAACTGATTATATGGGAATAGGCAAAATAAAAAAACCACTACCACCCTTGGTTGCTATACCTACAACCTCTGGTACAGGTTCAGAGACAACAAGGTTTACAATTATTGCTGACACAACTAATAATGTAAAAATGTTGATTGGCAGTGAATATCTTATTCCTACAATTGCTATTGTAGACCCAGTGTTAACAATAACAATGCCCGCAAAAACTACTGCAGCAACAGGAATTGATGCCCTAACACATGCTATCGAGGCATATACATCAGTAAAACACCAGCCACTTAGCGATATATTGGCACTTTCAGCGATAAAGAGAATAGCCAGATATTTACCAAGGGCTTGGGTAAATAGTAATGATCTAGAAGCCAGAAGTGAAATGATGCTCGCAGCAATGGAGGCTGGGATTTCCTTTAATAATTCATCTGTTACAATCGTGCATGGGATGTCAAGACCAATCGGTGCATTATTTCATATACCTCATGGGCTTTCAAATGCTGTACTTCTTCCAGCCTGTATGAATTTTGCAATAATGGGGACACCAGAGAGGTTTGCTGACGTAGCTGAAGCCTTGGGTGTTAATATCAGTGGCTTTTCCGCATTAGATGCTGCAAAGCAAGGAGTATTAGCGGTACAGGAGCTTTGTCATGATGTAGAAATACCTTCTATTACTGGACTAGGAATTGATGCTGATGAATTTATGGCTAAAGCTGATAAAATGGCAAGTGATGCTATAGCTAGTGGGAGTCCTAATAATACAGTTAGAATGCCTACAAAAGAACAGATTATTGACCTATATAAAAAATCCTTGTAAATATTTAGAAATCAAAAAATTAAATAACTTGTTATTCAAAAACCTCAATTTGTATTGTTTTAAAAAATTATAAGATAATAAGGGGAAAAAAATGGGTATGACTTTTGTAGAAAAAATTATGGCAACTCATTCGGACCAAAAAGAAGTAAAACCCGGTGAAATTATTCAGGCCAAGGTGGATATGTTAATGGGGAATGATATTACTGCTCCTGTTGCTATTAATGAGTTTAAGAAGATTGGAGTTAAAGAAGTTTTTGATAAAGAAAGAATTGTACTAGTACTAGATCATCTAGTACCAAGTAAGGATATAAAGTCATCTGAACAGGCTAAAAAGGTCAGAGAATTTGCCCGGGAGAATGATATTAAATATTATTTTGAAGTAGGCAAAGGAGGCATTGAACACTGTTTGCTACCTGAACAAGGCCTTATTATGCCCGGTGAGATAGTAATTGGTGCTGATTCACATACATGTACATACGGGGCTCTGGGAGCCCTGGGTACTGGTGTTGGTAGTACAGATTTGGCTGCTGCTATGGCCACAGGTAAACTTTGGTTCAAGGTCCCGGAAACAATAAAAGTTGTTTTTTCCGGAAAGCTAAATCCCTGGGTAAGTGGTAAGGATTTAATTCTTTACACTATCGGAAATATTGGTGTAGATGGTGCCTTATATAAAGCACTCGAATTTAGTGGTGAAGTTATTGAGAATTTATCAATGGATAATAGAATGACTATATCCAATATGGCAATTGAAGCAGGTGCGAAATTTGGAATAATAGCACCTGATAAAAATACAAAGGATTATTTAAAAAACCGGGCTGTCAGGGCTTTTAGCTGTGATTATTATAGTGATTCAGATGCTGATTATGCACAAATAATTAATTATGATGTTACAGAAATAGAACCTCAGGTTGCTTTTCCACATTTACCGGAAAATACAAAACCTATAAGTAAAGTTGATAAAATTAAAATAGACATGGCCGTAATAGGTTCCTGCACAAATGGTAGGGTAGAGGATTTGAGGATATCTGCAAAAATATTTAAAAATAACAAGATGGATAATGGAGTTCGCTGTATATTGCTTACTTGTTCACAGGAGATTTACCATCAGGCATTGACTGAGGGTTTAATAGAAATTTTCATTACCGCAGGTGTAGCAGTAAGTACCCCTACTTGTGGGCCTTGTTTCGGTGGACATATGGGTATCCTTGCTGCTGGTGAGAAAGCGATTTCCACTACAAACAGAAATTTTGTGGGTAGAATGGGTCATCCACAAAGCGAAGTTTATTTATCAAATCCTGCTATTGCTGCAGCTTCAGCAGTTAAAGGTTATATCACTCATCCAGAGGAGGTTTTAAAAAGTGAAATTTGAGGGAAGAGTATTTAAATATAGTGATAATATAGATACTGATGTCATAATACCTGGACGTTATCTTAATAGTTCTGATCCGGAAGTACTTGCAGCACATTGTATGGAAGGTCTAGATTCTAAATTTAGTTCAAAGGTAGAAAAAGGAGATGTCATAGTAGCAGGAAGTAATTTTGGTTCAGGGAGTTCTCGTGAACACGCACCTTTATCAATTAAGGCAAGCGGTGTTTCATGTGTGATAGCTAAGAGCTTTGCCCGTATTTTTTACCGTAATTCCATCAATATTGGTTTACCGGTATTTATATGTCCTAGTGGTGTAGAAAATATAAATACAGGTGATATAGTAGAGGTAGATATTGAAAGTGGGTATATAAAAAATAAAAACAATAATAAAGCTTTTCAGGCAGAAAAATTCCCCCTTTTTATTCAGGAAATAATAAAAGCGGGAGGTCTGATTGCATATACTAAAAAGCATTATTGTTAGGTTTATAAAGAACCTAAAGATAGTGTGAAATTTTAATTTAGCGGGAACTCCCCATCTGTAAAGGTGGGGACGAGAGCCACTTCCCGGCAAG
>JAUWQC010000001.1 GCA_030611285.1 bacterium
AGGTAGTTCACTTCTTAACTGGTTAATATTTGTTTTGCAAAAAAAATGGTAATAATGGTAATATAATAATCAGACTGAATTGCATTAAGCGGAAGTAGCTCAGCTGGTAGAGCATCACCTTGCCAAGGTGGGGGTCGCGGGTCCAAGTCCCGTCTTCCGCTCCATTTTTTTTATAAAAAGATTTTATTGTCCTGCGCATACAAAGATATATAATAAATAAAGAATTTTTAAATAAGAAATAAACAAAAAATGATTGAAATAGAATTCAAAAAGATTGGGAAAATTAAAGTAAAAGAAGGCTCAAGTATCCTGGAAGCAATTGGCAAGCTCAATGAAAAAATTTCCCGGCAAGCGATAGCAGCTGAATTGACTGGCGGGAAAGATGAAGGATTAGGGGGTAATCTTGTAGATCTTGACTATAAAATTAATGAAGATTCGACCTTCGATATTATTACCCCTGAAAGCGGGGAGAAAGCAAATGATATCTTAAACCATAGCTCTTCTCATATAATGGCTGCAGCCATAAAAAAAGTATTTCCGGATGCAAAATTTGCTATTGGTCCCGCCATAAAGGAAGGATTTTATTATGATTTCGAAACTAAAAAAAGTGTTGCAATAGGAGACCTTTCTTTAATTGAAAAAGAAATGAAAAAAATAATAAAATCAAACTGCAAATTTAAAAGAAGTGAGATCGAAAAACAGGAAGCGAAAATATTATTTAGAGACAATCCCTATAAAATTGAACTTATAGACGATATTGAAGATAAAAAAGTAAGTGTTTATTATTCCGGCGATTTTGTTGATTTATGTTTGGGGCCCCATATCCCATCTACGGGAAAAGTTGGAGCATTTAAACTGTTAAGTATTGCGGGAGCTTACTGGAGAGGCAGTGAGAAAAATAAGATGCTGGTCAGGATATATGGAACTTCATTCTTTAGAAAGGAAGAATTGAAAAATTACCTGGAAAGATTGGAAAAAGCAAAGAGAAGTGATCACAGGAAAATAGGTAAAGATCTGGACTTATTTAGTTTTCACGATGAGGCGCCTGGATTTCCCTTTTTCCATCCGAATGGAATGATATTGAGGAATATTATATTGGATTACTGGAGAGAGGAACATATAAAGGAGGGCTATAGGGAGATAAATACGCCAATTTTGCTCAGTAATGAATTATGGAAGACATCCGGCCATTGGGATAATTACAGAGAAAATATGTATTTTATAAAAATTGATGAGAAAGATTACGCTATCAAGCCTATGAACTGTCCGGGTACAATTATAGTATATAAATCAAACCAGCACTCATATAAAGAATTGCCGATAAGAATTGCCGAGCTGGGGCTGGTGCATAGACATGAGAAGTCCGGAGTTTTACATGGACTGTTTAGAGTAAGGAATTTTACTCAGGATGACGCCCATATATTTTGCACAGAAGGTCAATCAAAAGATGAAGTCTCCAGAATAATAAGTTTAATTGGCCGGATGTATAAAGTTTTTGGTTTCGAAAAGTATCATCTGGAGCTTTCGACAAAACCTGACAGGCGGATAGGCACTGATGAAATGTGGGAGAAAGCAGAAAACATATTAAAAGAGGCCGCCGGCAGCAAAGGGCTTGACTATGTAATAAATGAAGGAGAAGGAGCTTTTTATGGCCCCAAGATTGATTTTCATATCCAGGATTGTCTGGGTAGAACATGGCAGTGCGCCACAATACAGCTGGATTTTGCAATGCCGGAGAAATTTGATATTGAATATGCGGGGGAGGATAATGCAAAACACAGACCGGTAATGATACACCGAACGGTATTGGGCAGCATTGAAAGATTTATAGGGATACTCCTGGAGCATTATAGCGGAAATTTACCCCCCTGGCTGGCTCCGCAGCAGGTTATAATCTTACCGATTTCTGAAAAATTCTATGAGTATGGAGAGAGGATATATAATAGTCTAAAAAATGAAGGCTTCAGAGCAGGAATTGATCATAGAGTGGAATCATTAAACAAAAAGATAAGACAGGCGGAAATGAAAAAAATACCTTATATGATTATAATCGGAAGAAATGAAGAAAAAACGGAGACTATTACCATTAGAAAAAAAATTGGCGGAGACATAAAGGAAATAAAGCCGGGCCATTTTATAAGAGATTTAAAAAAGGTTATAAGAGATAAAGAAAAAGTTTATTAGATAAAGTTTATTTTTCCTTTATTTTTTAAAAAAATGTTTATATAATTTAATCCAAATACTCTTAGGTGCTAATTCATATATAATAGACTTATTAAGGAAATTGCAGATAAAGCGTGGGAAGAAGACTATGTTCCTGAAGAAGAGGGAGAAACAGCAGTATAGACAAAATAATTAATAATTAGTATAATTCCAAAATTGTTAATATAAAATTGTTAAAAAAAAGAAAAAATAAAAAAAATAAGTAGAAATCATCTATTTCTCACCAGGTGGCAGTTTTTTAAACTTGTTAATTTGGTTATTTATATTTAAGTTTAAGTAAATAGGTAGATGACTTTTCTGCCTATTTTTTTTCAAAAATATTTAAGGAGGTGTAATTTTAACAACAAGAGAATTCGTGTAAACGAACAAATTAGAGTACCTGATATTAGGTTAATTGCGGAAGATGGTAACCAGATTGGAATAGTTCCGGTTAAAGAAGCATTAAAAACTGCTGTGGAAAGAGGCCTGGATCTAGTTGAAATTTCACCTAAAAGTGATCCACCTGTTTGCAAGATAATGGATTATGGAAAATACAGATATCAACTGGAGATATCGGAAAAATTGAAAAGAAAGAAGCAATCCCAGATTATTATAAAAGAAATCAAGTTAAGACCAAAAATAGATACTAATGATCTTAATACTAAAAAAAAGCAAATAGAAAAATTCTTAAAAAGTGGTTATAAGGTGAAAATAACCGTTATGTTCAGAGGAAGAGAAATAGTGCATAAAAAACTGGGGATGGATATTCTTGATAAGTTGATAGAAGAGTTAAAAGATAAATGTGTGCTGGAGTTAGACCCTAAGCTGGATGGATACAATATAATTATGATTTTGGCACCAGCTTACAAATAAAGTTGTTATCTCGTATAAATCTAGTTGGAAGGATGTTATTATGCCGAAAATTAAAACTCATAAAGGCGCTGCTAAAAGATTTAAAGTTACCGGGAGCGGAAAGATTGTCAGAGTAAAAGCGTATAAGGATCATATTCTGACTAAAAAAAATGCTAAAAGAAAAAGACGGTTAGGTAGAAAACAAGAAGTGTCTGCTTCAGATAAGAAAAAAGTAAAAAGACTATTAGGCAGATAAGGAAAGGTGATTAAAATGACCAGAGTTAAAAGGGGACCGGTCAAAAGAAGAAAACATAAGAAAGTATTAAAAGAAGCAAGAGGATACTACGGCTCTAAAAGCAGGAGTTATAAAATTGCTAAAGAGCAGCTGCTCAAATCAATGAGCTATGCATACAGAGATAGAAAGAATAATAAAAGAAATTTTAGAAGGTTATGGATTACCAGAATCAACGCTGCAGCCAGGATAAATGGAATTTCATACAATGAATTTATAAGTGGACTGAAGAAAGCAAGTGTTAATATTAATAGAAAAATATTATCAGAACTTGCAGTAAGCGATCCTGATGCTTTTCAGAAACTAACTGAAATTGCAAAGAAGTGAGATCGAAAAACAGGAAGCGAGTATATTATTTAGGGACAAACCCTATAAAATTATGAGTAAAAAAGAAAAAAATATAAGTGGATTAGAAAAAAAGATAAAAATAGAACTGGATAATTTTACCAGAGAATTAGAGACAGTAAAGAATTTAATTGAATTAGATAATCTAAGAACAAAATATATTGGGAAAAAAAGTTTTTTAATTAAAACTTTAAAGAACATCGGAAATTTACCAGACGATATTAAACCAATTGCAGGTAAAAAATCAAATACTGTAAGAAAAAAAATAGAATCAGATATTCTAATAAAAGAAAAAATTTTTAAAAATATTGAATATGAAAATAAACTAAGGAAAGAAATTATAGATATGTCGCTGCCGGGAAGAAGCACCGCTGCAGGTAGAAAGAATATTATTTCTCAGGTTGTTGAAGAAATTGAAGAAATTTTTATCGGGATGGGGTTCGAAATAGCGGAGGGTCCCGAAGTGGAAACTGATTATTATAATTTTGAAGCATTAAACACACCCAGCGGACATCCAGCCAGGTCTCTACATGATACGTTCTTTATTTCCGAAAATATATTGTTGAGGACTCATACTTCACCAGTTCAGATAAGATATATGGAGAGTCACAAGCCTCCTTTACTAATAATAGTACCGGGGAAAGTTTATAGAAGAGATTATGATGTATCGCACACTCCTATGTTTACTCAGATAGAGGGTCTGGTAGTAGATAAATGCATAAATTTTAGTAACCTTAAATGGACACTTGAAACATTTGTACATGAAATTTTTGGAAAGGACCGGAAAGTCAGATTCAGGCCTCATTATTTTCCATTTACAGAACCGAGTGCTGAAGTTGATGTTTCCTGCAATATCTGTGGCGGGAAAGGATGCAGGGTATGTTCAGGGTCCGGATGGCTTGAAATTCTTGGGGCTGGAATGGTAGATCCGAATTTATATTCATTTGTGGGATATAATCCGGAAGAAGTTAGTGGTTTTGCCTTTGGAATGGGTATAGAGAGAATTTGCATGTTAAAGTACGGCATTAATGATTTAAGGTTATTTTTCGAAAATGACCTGAGATTTATAAGTCAATTTTAACTTTCAATATCATTAATCTGATATATGTTAGATAAATAAACAGGTATCTTTTAAAATGATCTTTATCTTAAAGAAATATTTAATAGGGAGGAATGCTTAAAGATTGAAAGTAACATTAAACTGGATAGGCGAATTTTTAGGTGCTGAAAGGCTTGAACCTGAAAATATTGCAAGCGTTCTGACTATGAGTGGGACTGAAGTAAAAAAAGTTGAATATATAAGTGATAAATATAAGAATATAATAATTGGTAGATTAGTTGATTTTTCCCCTCATCCTGATTCTGATAAATTATCATTGTGCGAAGTGGACATTGGCTCAAGTAAGCTGAACATAGTTTGTGGAGCTAAAAATTTTAAAAAGGAAGATAGAGTTGCTGTAGCGCTGCCCGGAGCAAAAGTTAAGGATATTACTATAAGAAAAAATAAGATAAGAGGTCAGATTTCTGAAGGAATGATGTGCTCAGAAATGGAATTAGGTCTTTCTTCCGAATCAGAAGGTATTATGATTCTGAGCAGTAATTGTGAGATAGGTGACAGTTTCTCAAAATCGGTTGGTCTGGATGATGTTGTACTGGAGCTTGAGATTACGCCCAATAGGCCTGATTGCTTGAGTGTAATGGGAATCGCAAGAGAAATCAGCGCTTTAATTGGCGCTGATTTTGTAGTTCCTGAATATGATTTACAAAAAAGACTGAATATAGATTCCAAATTTAAAATTGAAATAGAGGACTATGATCTTTGTCCAAGATATTCGGCAAAACTGTTTAGAAATATACCAAACATCAAGTCGCCTCAATGGCTTAAAAACAGGCTTATCCTATGCGATGTAAGACCAATAAATTTAATTGTTGACCTGACTAATTATGTTATGCTGGAAACTGGTCAGCCGCTGCATGCTTTTGATAAAGACATGTTGTATTCAAACAAAATTATAGTCAGAAGAGCAGGAAAAGGGGAGAACATAATAACTATTGATGATTCCATAAGGATACTGGATGATGATGCACTGGTAATAGCAGATGAAGATAAAGCTGTGGCTATTGCCGGTATAATGGGTGGAAAGGATACTGAAATAAGTGAGAATACGAAAAATGTCCTGTTAGAATCGGCAAATTTTTACGGGCCTTCCATAATGAGGACTTCTAAAAAAATTGGGCTCCGGTCAGAAGCTTCAAACAGATTTGAAAAAAAAATTGACCCAATGCTTACTGTATTTGCAATCAGGAGATTTGAAGATCTGCTGGGAAAAGTGGCCAATTTTAAAACGGAAGAATGTATATATGATAATTTTAAAAAAGTAGAAAGAGAAAGAAAGATTAATTTAAGAGTGGGCAAAGTGGGCCAGGTTCTGGGAAAAGATATTGATGCGGGTTTGATATCAGACATCCTTACAAATTTAAAAATCAGTAACAGAATAAAAGATAATATCATAGAGGCAACCGTTCCTTCTTTTAGATATGAAGATCTCCAGAGAGAGATTGACCTCATTGAAGAAGTAGCGAGAATATATGGGTACGACAGGTTGGATTCTATTCCTATTCCAGCAAGCGACAGGCGTGGAAAATATAGTCTATATCAGAAAACAATTAAAGATATCAGGCAGGCTCTTTGTGATATGGGACTGGTTGAAGTTATAAACTATTCTTTTATTAGCGCTGAATCGCTTAAAAAATTTAAAATAAATCTGGAAGATAGGTATAAGAATAATGTGAAGATATTAAATCCCATTAATGAAGATTTTAAGCTGTTAAGGCCAACGCTTCTTCCGGCACTTATGAAAAATATTAAAGATAACATTAACCATAATATAAAAGATATTGGAATATTTGAGATATCAAAAGTTTTTAAGAAAAACAGTTCTGGTAAATTGCCTTTCGAAATAAATACGCTCGGGATGATGCTAACCGGAAAAGCAGTACAGAAAGGATGGAATGAAAAGGAAAGATCTTTTGATTTTTATGATTTGAAAGGTATTTTAGATTTTATATGCAAGAGATATTATCCTTCTGGCAGTTTAAAGATAAAAGAGAAGCAGTACAGATTTTTCCACCCCAGGGTCAGCGGAACGGTCAATATTGAAGATCTGGAAGTGGGAATAATTGGCAAAATTCACCCGGTAATAATAGAGGAGACTGAAATCGTACAGGACGCCTATTATATGGAACTGGATATGGATAAATTTATAAATAATATAAAAGAGACCAAAAAATATAAATTCATACCCGCCTTCCCTTCTATAGATATTGATCTTGCAATTGTAGTTGATAATAAAATAAAGAGTGAAGATATTGTAAATGAAATAAAAGAAAGCGGGACGGAACTGCTTAAAAAGATAAGACTTTTTGATATATACAGAGGGGAACAGATAGAAAAGGACAAGAAAAGCATGGCTTACTCTCTAAATTTCAGGGATGACACCAGAACTTTAAAGGACACGGAAATTGAGATAATAGTAAATAGAATACTGGAAAATTTAGGCAAGAAATTTAATGCCAGGATTAGAGAATAAATAAGATATGATAATCGAGTTTCCAGGCACAAGAGGTGAGATTGAAGAAAGCAGCGCAGAACATAAATATCATTCATCTCTAATTATAAGATATAAAAAAACAGGCGCGCTTATTGATTTCGGTATAAAATATAATCCACAACTGATAAATAAAATAAATGATTTTGATTTCATCTTAATAACTCATGCCCATCCTGACCATTATATATGGACAGTGGAAGATGAAAATAGAATAAATATCCCGATCTATCTTACCAGAATCGCCCTTGACTATAGCAAGTATAAACCCAGAGATTACAGGATTATTGAAAGTAATAGAAAATACAGACTGAAAAATCTGGATATTACCGCATATAAAGTAATTCATTCCATTAGATGCCCTGCAGTAGGATATAAGATCAAAGGGGATAAAACTATAATTTATGCTCCGGATATTGTGGATTTTGAGGAAGATAAGGGCACAGTATTAAAAGATGTTGACCTGCTGATTGCCGATGGTTCCAGTCTTAATATAAATATGGTTAGAAGAAAAGAAGGCAAACTATTCGGGCATACCAGAGTTAAGACCATAATAGAGTGGTGTAAGAAGTACGGTATTGACCGTCTAATTGTGACCCACTGCGGCAAACAAATAGTTAATATGGATAAAAGAGAACTTGCAGGCAGGCTGGAGGAATATACAGAAGGAAAAATTGATGCGATAGTAGCTTATGACGGGTATAGGATTGAATTATGAAAATAAATTATGAATTTTTTCAAATAAAATATTGTTGGATATATTTTATAGAAAAAGTTATAATAATTACTCTTTTTATGTTTAATAATGTTCCATAAAAGTGATAGGGCAAATATATTAATTATTATTAAATTCCTGATAATTACTTCTAATATTGATAATTTTGCTTATTCTTGCTGTTTGGTAGATTGCTGAGTTTGAGAAAAGTAGAATATTTTAAATAAAAAGTTATTTTATGAATTACATTAGAAAAATTAAAATAAGAAACAATAGTAAGGCAAGTTGTACTAAATCTGGTTTGATACCTATAAAAGCATTAAATGTTTTCGTTAAATTACTCAGGTTTTTTAGGTTATATAATGCTGTGTATATAATGGTTATAGTCATTTCGAATATCCTGGGCAGACGAAAGTTGTTAAGATTTTACTCCCAATTTGTTAATGAAGGTGATCTGTGTTTTGATATAGGCGCTAATATAGGCAATAGAATTGGAGTTTTTCTTAAACTTGGAGCCACTGTAGTAGCTGTTGAACCCCAAAATATTTGTATGAGAAAATTACTGAAAAAATATGGAAATAACAATAAGGTATTTTTAGTTCATAAGGCGCTAGGGGCAAGAGAAGGTAAAGGAAACTTAATACTAAGTAATTCACATACTGTTTCATCTATGTCAAAAGAATGGATAGATTGTGTCAGAGATAGTGACATGTTTTTCACATCCACTTCAGCTTTCCAATGGCATGAGAATGTTACAGTTCCGATTACTACTTTAGACAAATTAATTGGAAAATATGGAATCCCGGCAGTCTGCAAGATAGATGTGGAGGGATTTGAGTACCAGGTTATAAAGGGCATGTCCCAACCGGTTAAAATGATTTCTTTTGAATTTACTCCTACCCCAAAACTAATTAACCGGTCCATAGAGTCTATAAAACACCTCTCCACTATTGGTAATGTTCAATTTAATTACTCATTTGGTGAATCGATGATTCTTGCTTTGCCGGAATGGGTTGATGACAGCAAAATATGTAATACTCTTTTATCCATACCCTATAAGACTGCTTTCAGTGGAGATATATATGCCAGATTTGTTGCGTAGTATATATTAGAAGCTTCTTTTTTGTTTTAACAATGATTGGCAATAATTCCATTTCTATTTGTAATATTAAAAAAACTAATTCATAAAATTACTCTAGTATATTTAAACCCTTAAAAAATTTTTAAAATAAGTATTGCATAATATTAATTTTATGTGTATAATATGCATTTTAAATGAATAGAAAGATATAATTATGAAGGAAAACATTAAAGTAGGTATTGTCGGGGGATCCGGATTTACAGGAATGGAACTGGTAAAAATACTGAGCAGGCATAAATATGTTGAAATCAGTTTTGCGACCTCCAGGACCTATAAAAATTTACTTGTAAGTGAGGTATTTCCGTCATATAAGGATAATGGAGATACGAAGTTAGCTTTTACCTGCAAACCCCAAAAAGGCGATCTGGAAAAAATCGATCTGATATTTTTATGTCTTCCGCCTTTAAAATCAATGGAATTTTTAAAGGGTATATCCGGTAATTATAAATTTAAGATTATAGATGTGGGTTCTGATTTCAGGTTGAAGAGCGCTGATGATTATAAATACTGGTACGGGACCGAACATATCTTAAAGGAAAAACTTTCTGATTTTGTTTACGGTCTTACGGAAATAAACAAAGACAAAATAGGCAAAAGCAAATATATTGCCAATCCTGGCTGCTATCCGGTATCCATTTTGCTGGGGCTTGCTCCGGTACTGAAAAGCAATATCAAGATAAAAGATATTAATATTGATTCAAAATCAGGAGTTAGTGGTGCAGGAAGGAAATTAAAAGATGAATATTTGTTTGGCAGCCTGGATAATAATTTTTACGCTTATTCGGCTGAAGGACACAGGCATACCGGAGAGATAGAGCAGGAAATTAAAAATATTGGCGGTAAGAAATATAGAGTAAGCTTTACCCCTCATATTCTGCCTGTGACCAGGGGGATCTTTACATCTATCTACTGTAAACTTGATGGAGTAATTGAGGAAAATAAAACAGCAGATAAGATTTGCAGTTTGTTTGAAAATTTTTACAAATGTTCACCTTTTGTAAAATTTAGGGGCAAAAAAATACCTCAGCTTAAAGATGTAATAGGCACCAATATGTGCCTTATAGGTTTTTGTCTGGATGTTAGGACGGACACATTAAAAATATTCAGTGCAATTGATAACCTACTTAAAGGCGCTGCGGGACAGGCTGTTCAGAATATGAATATAATGATGGGTTTTGATGAAAAAGAGGGCTTACAGTTTAATGGAATATTTTCTTAAATATAATTATTTTAAATAATGGGGAGAATTTTTAAGGTGAATACAGATTACAGTAAACAAAATATTGAATTTAATATCATAAATAATGGAACCATTACCAGTGTTCCGGGGTTTTACGCTGCTGCATGCCATTGTGGTATAAAGGGCTCAGGAAAACCTGATATGTGTATTATATACACACCTGAAGACAGCATCTGCAGTGGAGTTTTTACTATCAATAAATTTCTGGCAGCGCCGGTTATTGTAACTAAAGAACAGCTTAAAAAGACCAGAAATATTAAGGCTATTACTGTCAACAGTGGTATTGCCAATGCCTGCACCGGAGAGCTGGGGTATAAAAATGCAAGAAAGACCATTGAGATTGCAAGCCAATATTTAGGAGTTGAGAAGAAGAATATAATAGTTTCATCAACCGGGGTTATCGGCAGGCAATTGCCAATGGACAAGATAGAAGAGGGCATTAAGCAATGTGCATGTAAACTAAGCGGTACTGATGGTCATAGCGGTATTGATGGTCATGACGCTGCTGAAGCAATTCTGACCACTGACCTTGTTGCCAAAGAAATAGCAGTAAGTATTAAAGTTGAAGGTGGTAGTGATATTATAATTGGAGGTATTGCAAAAGGTTCCGGCATGATAGAACCAAATATGGCCACCATGCTCTCATTTATAACCACAAATGTTAAGATCCCGGAAAATTTACTGGACGAGATACTTTCAGATGAAGTTGGTAGGAGTTTTAACAGTATTACCGTAGATGGATGTCAGAGTACTAATGATATGGCAATAGTTATTGCAAATTCTAAAAGCAATGTTGAGATAAAAAATAAAAAGGATAAATATTATAAAAAATTTAAAAATGCACTGTCATTAGTAATGAAAGATCTGGCAAAGAAAATAGTTTTGGATGGTGAGGGGGCAACCAAATTAATCGATATAAAAGTAATAAATGCTAAAAGTAAAGTTGATGCAAAAAAACTGGCCCTGGCTGTTGCTGACTCAAATTTATTTAAAACAGCAATGTTTGGCCAGGATCTGAACTGGGGCAGGATAAATGGAGCTATGGGCTCGGTTGATTGTGATTTTGATCCGGAAAAAGTAGACATATATATCGGCGATGTTTTAATTGTAAAAAACGGTATGGGGGTTAAATTTGACAGGATATATACAGAAAAACTAATGAAAGAAAAAGAAGTAAAATTTACTGTGGACTTAAATTATGGTAAAAAGGAATTCAGTGTACTGACCACAGATCTGTCGTTTGATTATATAAAAATTAATGCCTCATACCACACCTGATTAGACGGGGTAATTGATGTTATAAAAGACCAGGGAGAAAATAATAAAGAAATGAAATATTATAAAGACTATGGAGATAAATTAGAAAGAAATGAAAACAGGAGAATCATACATGAATAAAGTAGAGGTTCTGCTGGAATCACTGCCCTATATAAAAGAATATTTTAACCAGATAGTAGTGGTAAAAATTGGCGGAAGTATGATGGAGAATGATAGCATCATCCAGAGTATCCTGGATGATTTAATTCTTATGAAATATGTAGGAATAAAGGTGGTTCTAATACACGGCGGCGGTAAGCAGATTTCTGAACTTTCAAGGGAAAGAGGGATAGAACCGGAATTCATAGATGGCCTCAGGGTTACAGACAAAGATTCTATTGAAATTGTAAAGATGGTTCTTATTGGAAGCATAAATACTAAGATAGTGTCTTTTCTTAATAAACACGGTAATATGGCCATTGGCGTATCGGGCAATGACTCAAGTTTTATAAAATGTCATAAAAAAGAATATAAAAAAGATGGAAAGAGCATAGATCTGGGATTTGTAGGAGAGATTGAGAGCATTAATTCTGAGTTTTTAAAAAAAATTCTGGATGGCAATCATATTCCGGTTATTGCAACTTTAGGAGTGGACAGCCCGGGCAATATATATAATATAAATGCTGATACCTGCGCAGCAGAGATTGCAATTTCACTGAATGCAAAGAAAATGATATTACTTACAGATGTGGATGGAATTATGAAAAGTACTAAAGATGGAAATAAATTAATATCAAAATTAACAGTAAGTCAATGCCGGGAGATGATTGAGTCAGGACTGGTAAGCTCTGGAATGATTCCAAAAGTGATGGCATGTGTGAATGCATTAAAATCAGGTTCAGAGAGAGCGCATATATTAAACGGTACTAAAAAACATTCAATACTTATGGAAATATTTACCGATGAAGGAATTGGGACAATGATAACTGATGAGGAGATTAAATGAACATAAGCAAGAATATGGAAATATTCGAGCAGGGAAATAAATATTTGATGCACACATACAGCAGACTTCCAGTGGTATTTGTAAAAGCTAAAATGCAGTACTTATGGGATACAGAAGGCAGTAAATATCTTGATTTTATAGCAGGATATGGTTGCTTGAATGTCGGACACAGCAATAAATTTGTGGTAAATGCGTTAAAGCAGCAGATTGGTAAAATTATCCAGCCTTCAAATATTTATTTTAACCAGCCTCAGGTAAAATTGGCAAAAAAGCTTTGTGAGATTACAAAATTTGGAGAAAGAGTATTTTTCGCCAATAGCGGCACTGAGTCTATTGAAGGAGCCATAAAGCTAGCAAGGAAGTATTCTACGGACAAATATAATTCTTTCAGATATGAAATAATTTCTTTTGAAAAATCTTTCCATGGAAGGACATTGGGAGCTCTTGCTGCCACTGCGCAGCCGGAAAAACAGAAGCTTTTTGAGCCATTACCTTCAGGATTTAAATATGCAGTTCTGAATGATATTAGTTCAGTGAGTAAGCTGATAAATAAGAATACCTGCGCTATTCTGCTGGAACCTGTCCAGGGAGAGGGCGGAGTTTATCCTGCGGATAAAAAATTTATGGAATGGCTGAGAAATATCTGCAATGAAAAAAACATACTGCTGATTCTTGATGAAATACAGACTGGATTTGGAAGAACAGGAAATATGTTTGCCTATCAGAATTATAATATCTATCCTGATATACTGGTAGTTGCAAAAAGACTTGGATGGGGTATGCATATAGGAGCTATTGTTTCAACAGATAAAATAAGTGCAAGTTTTGGACCGGGAACTCATGGTTCAACTTTTGGAGGTAATGCTGCTTCCTGTGTTGCCGGACTGGCAGTAATTGATTATCTTATAGAGAATAACTTGCCCGGGAGATCTATGAAGTTAGGCCAGTATTTTTTAAAAAAATTAATGCAGATTAAAAAGAAGTATGCAGTGGTAAAAGAAATAAGAGGAATAGGTCTTATGATCGGGATGGAGTTCAACAAACCGGTAGCAGAAAAATTAGTTAAGAAGGCTCTGGACGATAAACTTATTATAAATAAAGTATCAGGTAGCACTTTAAGGTTTCTACCAACACTGGTAATAACTAAAAAGAATATAGACAGGCTTTTAAGGTGGCTGGATATAAATATAAAGGAGATATAGGATGAAGAAAGATTTTTTGACATTAAAAGATTATTCAAAAGATGAAATTGAATATATTCTAGATTTATCAGTTAAGATAAAAAAAGATAAAAATAAATACAGTAAAGTACTTGAAGGCAAAAATATAGCAATGTTGTTTGACAAATATTCTACCAGGACCAGACTGTCATTTGAAGTTGGGATAAAGCAGTTAGGTGGAAATTCAATATATCTGGATTCTAAAAAATTACAGATAGAAAGGGGAGAAACTTACCAGGATACGGCAAAAATTTTCTCAGCATATCTTGATGGTATGGTTATAAGAACTTACAGCCAGGAAATTGTAAACATTTTTGCAAAATATGGAACCATACCGGTAATAAACGGACTTACTGATATGTATCATCCATGCCAGATACTTGCAGATATGCTGACATTAAAAGAAATGAGATTGTTAAATAAAGATCTGAAATTTACATATGTCGGGGATAGTAACAATGTAACAAACAGCCTTATTATTGGGTTTTCAAAGTTAGGGATTGATATAACTATAGGGTGTCCCCAAAAATATGTACCTTCGGAAGAAATAATTGAATATGCAGGAAACCAGGAAGAAGGAAGCAAACTTAATTTAGTGTGTGATCCAGTCAAGGCAGTAAGCGATGCAGATGTTGTTTATACTGATGTCTGGTTAAGCATGGGAGATGAAAAAAATAAACAGAAATTAACGGATCTTAAAAGTTTCCAGGTAAATTATAAGTTATTAAAATATGCAAAAGAAGAAGTAAAAGTAATGCTCTGCCTGCCTGCTCACAGGGGACAGGAAATTACATCAGAGGTTCTGGACGGTAAAAATTCTATTGTACTTCAGCAGGCGGAAAATCGCCTTCATACCCAAAAAGCATTACTGGTTTATTTATATGCTAATTAAATTTAAAAGATAAAATAAAATATAAGATGGTAAAATGAGTAAAATTGAAAGAATTAGAGCAATAAAAGAGATAATAAGTGGTAAAAAAATCTCTTCTCAGGAAGAATTATTAAATGAACTGGCAAAAAGAGGGTATCCTGTTACACAGTCGACTATTTCCAGGGATATAAAACATCTGAGACTTACTAAGACCAGAAATTACAAACAGGAAGAATATTACTCTATTGAAAGTAGAACCATAGATGGAAAAATTTTTGATCCGGAAAAATTTAAGTCAAAATTTAATGAAAGTGTAATATCAGCAAAAAGAGCAGGTAATATTATCGTGATTAAGACTTTTCCCGGTGAAGCTCAGGGAACGGCAGCGATAATAGACGGCATGAATTTTGTGGAAATACTGGGTACAGCTGCAGGTGATGACACTATTATTTGTGTTGCAGATAGTAATGATAGTGGGGAAAAAATATTGAAGTTGATGCAAGATCAATTTTAATGAAAATTACCGGTAATATTTGAATTTATATGGTTTTATATTTAAAAAAAATGAAGGGAATAAAAAAATGAGTGAAAAAGTAGTATTGGCCTATTCTGGCGGACTTGATACCTCGGTTTGCATAAACTGGATTAAAGAAAAATATAATATGGAGGTGATAGCTGTAATAATAGACTGCGGCCAGCCTAAAGATTTAAAAGAAGCCCGTCAGAGGGCGCTGGATATAGGAGCTATAAAATCTGTAATAGTTGATGCAAAAGAGGAATTTTTAAATGATTTCATTTTTCCATCGATAAAGGCAAATTTAAAATATGAAAAAAAATATCCGCTGGCAACAGCGCTGGCAAGACCGCTTATGGTTAAAAAATTGGTGGAAATAGCAAGAAAAGAAGGAGCGAAAGCAATTGCCCATGGTTGTACTGCCAAAGGCAATGACCAGGTAAGGTTTGATGTAGGAATCAGGAGCCTGGCGCCGGATTTTAAAATTATTGCTCCTCATAGAGAGCGGAGTATCTCAAGAGAAGAGGCAATTGAATATGCAAAAAAATGTGGTATTAAGATTGACGTAACCAAAAAAAGTCCTTACAGTATTGATGAAAACCTGTGGGGGAAAAGCATCGAATGCGGTGTCCTTGAAGATCCCTGGAATGAACCACCTGATGATATTTATACATGGACAAAAATAACAAAAAATAGTGGTGAATCTGAATATATAGAAATAGGATTTGGTAATGGAATACCTGTTTCTTTAAATAATGAAAATATTCCGCCTGCTATGATTATAAAAAAATTAAATGAATTAGCTGGCTCTTATGGAATTGGAAGAATTGATATGGTGGAAAACAGGCTTATTGGAATAAAATCAAGGGAAATTTATGAATCGCCGGCAGCGGAAATATTAATTGAAGCTCATAGACAGCTGGAATCACTGGTGCTTGATAGGGAGCTCATTCATTATAAATATCTGCTGGAGGAGAAAATGGCAGAGATAGTTTATTATGGATTATGGTTCACTCCACTGCGTAAATGCCTGTGCGCATTTATAGACAAAAGCCAGAGATATGTAACCGGCACCATAAAGATTAAGCTTGAGTATAAGAATTTTATAATTGAAGGAAGAAAGTCAGATTATTCATTATATGATAAGGAACTTGCAACTTACGACAGGGGAGATAAATTCGATCCAAAAAATTCGGAAAGTTTTATAAAAATTTGGGGTTATCCCTACGAACTATTAGGAAGAAGAGGAAGAATTAATGGGAAATAAAATATGGAAGGGCAGGATAGAAGAAAATACTGATAAAACGGTTGATAAATTTACTTGCTCCATAGACATAGATAAAATCTTATATCTATATGATCTTACCGGAACTGCAGCTTATGCGATTGGACTTAATAAGATTGGAATTATCTTGGATGATGAGCTTAAAAAAATTCTTTACGGTCTAAAAATAGTTAAAAAAAATATTGAGGAAGGTAGTATTGATACAAGTCTTTATGAAGATATTCACAGTCTGGTTGAATCTGAACTGGGAAAAATAATTGGAGATACAGGAATGAAAATTCATACCGGAAGGAGCAGGAATGACCAGATTGTGCTGGATGAAAAACTTTTTGTAAAAGATGCCTTAATAGATATAATAACTAAGATTTTAGCTCTGCAGGGAAATATATTAAAAATTGCAGAAAGTAAAATCGATATTGTTATTCCAGCGTATACCCATATGCAAAAAGCCCAGCCTGTTCTGCTTTCGCATTACTTTCTCTCTTTTTTTAAAAAGTTTGAGAGAGATACCGGCAACCTTTTTATCAATTTTGAAACCTGCGATTATATGCCGCTGGGAGCTGCAGCCTGTACCGGAAGCGGATATAAGCTGGATAGAAAACTACTAAAAGAACTTCTTGAATTTAAAGATCTTGATTCTAACAGCATGGATATAGTGGGGAACAGGGATTTTTTAATAGATTTTATATATTCCTGCAGCAAGATAATGCTGCATCTGAGCAGGTTATGTGAAGACCTTATTATATATAACACTGGTGAGTTTTCATTTATTGAAATAGATGAAGATTTTTGTACAGGCAGCAGCATAATGCCTCAAAAAAAGAATCCTGATGTTCTGGAGTTAATAAGGGGCAAGAGCTCCCTTGTTATTGGCAGTCTCATGCAGTCAATGATACTGCTTAAAGGCTTGCCTTCAACCTATAACAGAGATCTTCAGGAAGATAAAAAAATACTACTCAGCGCTTATAAGGAGACCTCTGACAGTATTGAATTATTTTCTAAGTTACTTGAGAAAATAAAATTCAATAGCATAAAAATTAATAATGCTCTTAAAGAGGGATTTTTAGAAGCTACCGATATTGCTGACTATCTGGTAAAGAAGGGTGAAAGTTTTAGAAAAGCGCATAACATTGTAGGAAAGATTGTAAGGATTTGTATTGATAAAAAGATATCATTTAAAGATTTAGAGATGGAGGAGCTTAAAAATCATTCGCCTTATTTTGAAAGTGATATATATGATATGGTAAAAATTCAGTCATGCGTATCAAGTAAAAAAGTGGAATGCGGTACAGAAAAAGGGCAGGTAATTCTAAATATTGAATCAGGAAAGAAAAAAATAAAAGATAGCGGGAAAAAACTCAAAGATTTAATCAAAAGGACTCCTAAATTTGAGAAAATCATAAAATACATCGACGCTTAAGGATTCATATTTCAGATTTTAAAAATGAATCACACCATAAATAAAATAGAGCTGACAGCACCGGCGGGAGGCTGGGATCAATTGGCAGCAGCGGTTAACGCTGGTGCTGATTCTGTTTATATGGGATATAAAAAATTTAGCGCCAGAGCGTATGCTGAAAATTTTGATATAAATCAAATAAAAAAAGCAGTAGGCTTTGCTCACAGTCATGGTGTAAAAGTATATTTAACCTTAAATACACTGATAAAAGATAGAGAAATACCAGAGGTAATAAATTTCCTGAACCAATACATTTATATATGTTCTGACGGAATTATTATTCAGGACTATGGTATATATAAAATTCTAAAAGATTTGTTTAAGAACATTCCAATTCACGCAAGTACACAACTTAACATTCATAATGTTTATTCATTAAAATTATCAGGCGATCTTGGATTTAAAAGAGCCATCCTTGCTAGAGAAATGACTCTGGATGAAATAAAAGATTTATGCAAAAAAAAGTTGATAAAAATAGAGGTATTCGGTCACGGTTCTCAGTGCTATTCATACTCGGGAAGCTGTTATTTCAGTTCATTTGTAGGGGGCAGAAGCGGTAACAGAGGAAAGTGCACCCAGCCCTGCAGGATGAAATATAAGATTCTGGAAAGAGATGCCGGTAAGTATAATTATATTATCGCGGATGGAAGTTATATATTCAGTAAAAGTGATTTGTGCACACTGGGTATTATACCCGAAATTATAGCAGCAGGGATCAACGCCATAAAAATAGAAGGAAGAATGAAATCTCCGGAATATGTAGGCATAGTCACTAAAATTTACAGAAAATATATAGATCTGTATTATGAGGATCCTTTAAATTTTAATGTAGATGAATATGACTTTTATAAACTGGAACAAATATTTTCAAGAGAAATGGGAACCGGATATTTAAAACAAAGGTATCCCGCAGACATTGTATCATTAAAAAAATCAGGAAGTATCGGAAATTTTTTAGGTAGAGTTTATAAAATAGATTATAAAGGCAATAATAGGAAAAATTTACTGGTAAAATCTATTTACATAAGAAGCAGGTGGAAAATAAATAAATGCGATATTATCGAAATATGGACCAAAAAGGGCAACAGCCGGATAAGTATTAGAAACTTTAAACTGATAGATGAAAAAGATAAGAGGTATACATATGAAATTACACTAAATAAAAGAAGCAGTATTTTGAAAAAAGATAGAGTATTTAAATATTTTGATAAGAAAATAGATGATGAAGCCAGGTCTTTGTTTAAATATGATATTAATAAAGCTAGGGCAGCAGTATCTTGCAGGGTAAAAACCACGGGTAATAAAATAAATGAAAAGGAAATTAAAAATTACTTAAATAAATTTCTATTAAAAGGCAGTAAAGCCGCCGGGGAAGAACCGGAAACTAAATTGACTCTCTCTTCCTGTATATACGAACAGGAGTGCATTGGACCTGCCGTAGATAAAGGAATCACTCATATCATTTACAGTGATTTTAAAGAGCTTACAGGTGAAAGTGGTTTTAGGACCAGTATAATCAAATCTTTAAAGAAATATAATGAATTTAAAGATATAAAAGTAACAATTAATACTCCGTCGATTTTATATGACCATGATTTTATGCATCTTAAGAAAAATATTTTAAAATTACTGGATTTTGGATTAAACAATTTTAAAATATCAAATCCGGGAGTACTGGAATTATTAAATGGAATAGGCGGTAAAGACAGGCCTGATATTAACCTCTATTTAGGCTTCAATTTTAACTTATTCAATAGTTTATCATTAGTTTTTTTTAATGATATTATGAATTTAAAAACTACTTTGAAAGGAATAGAATTTTCTCCTGAACTAAACCTGGAAGAAATTTTAAAAATAATATTGAATGTAAAAAATTTATTTAAGGATGAAATAGAATTTTCTATCTTTGGTCACGGTTACTTTCCGGTTATGAATTCAAGATACAAGATTAAATTCCTTACAGACAAAGATGGCGGTGGTAATTTTTACATAGAGGATATTAAAGGTTACAAGTTTCCGGTCGATTCAGATTACAATGAAAATATGATAATTTTTAATTCAAGGAATATCTGCACTTTATTTAATCTTGACAATGTAAAAGCCAGCAGGGTCAATAATATTATTATAGATAGTAGATTCCTGGAGAAAAAAGATTTCTACAAGATAATAAAGAGTTACAGAGAAGCAATAGATATTCTTTATAAAAAGGGTACTGGAAAATATAAAATTTTTACTTCCTATCTGCAGGATGATCACTTGTTTAGAAACTATTCAAAAGGACATTTGTTTCGTGGAGTAGAATGAATAAAAATTATCTCCACTTTTTTATTCTTGCTCTTCTTCTTCTTCTTCTTCTTCAACAACAACCTCTTCCAGAACTTCTATTGTGACTGTAGAGCCATGATTTAGATATGTATCTGCTTCTGGTATCTGAATTTTAACTATACCGTCAGTATCAGAATCGGGAGATATTTTAACAACAAATCCCAATTCTCCAAGCTTGGTTACAGCCTCTTCTTTAGTCATAGTTATAACGTCCGGCACTTTTATACCCTTGCTTATTTTGATAATTATTTCCAGGGATTTATCATAGAGAGTCTCTCTTATAGGTGTTTGAGAAAATATTTTGTCCATTTCGTTGCTATTTTCTTCAAAAGTTTCTCCCTCTATTACAGAAATAACATTAAATCCAGCGTTATTTAATATATCTTTTGCTTCTTCTTTTGTCATCCCTATAACATCGGGAATTAAGGCCTGGGGATTTTCGCCTTTGCTTACATATAATATTACCCCG
>JAUWQC010000259.1 GCA_030611285.1 bacterium
AATTAAATTAAAATTATTATATTTTTAGAAGTTAAAAATTAATTTTATCTATCAAACGAATGCTGTTTGGGTGTAGTAGGATCACTATACCCAAACAGTGTTTTAGGTGGATTTGGAGGCATTTCTTGAATCAAAAATATAATTACTTTATCCTTCGTATTGGGCAAATGTTATTAACACTTTTTATCATTATTACTATTTTGTTTCTTATCTTTAGGTTAATGCCGGGAAGTCCTATGGCTGCTTACATCGATACGACGTTTACTCAGGAACAGCAACAAATATTAATGCAGCAATTCGGTTTGGATAAACCATTATGGCAACAGTATTTGATTTATATCTACAATTTGTTTCAGGGTAAATTGGGCGACTCATTCTTCTTTAGGGCACCTGTTATAGAGATTATATTTAAAGTATTGCCAAATACAATTTATTTGATGTTAGGTTCTTTTATTTTAGCTTATATTGCCGGTATTTTAGGCGGAGTATTTTTAGCTTGGAAGAGAGGTACTTCTACAGAAACTGTCGGTATAGTATTTACTTTATTTACTCGTGCAGCTCCTCAATTTTGGGTAGGTATGATTTTATTAGCCCTATTTTCTTTTAAACTGGGATGGTTCCCTTCGGCAGGTTCTTCACCTGCCGGTATAGTATATTCTTCAGAACTAGAAAAATTAACTTCATTGGTCTTTTTACGCTATTTATTCTTACCCATGTTAACTTTAGCCATTTATCTTATGGGTCTGCCTTTACTTCTAATGAGAACAAATATGTTGGATGTTATGGGGGAAGCCTATGTGGATATGGCCAGAATGAGAGGTTTATCGGAAAAGAGAGTGATGTTAAAGTACGTTGCCCGAAATGCGGCTTTGCCGGTAGTTACTGCAATGGCAGTCGGTATTGGTTATGCTATGGGAGGTAACGTGGTGATTGAAACCGTATTTAGCTGGCCGGGGTTAGGACGTATTCTGGTTAAGGCGGTTTCCAGCAGTGATTACCCATTAGCCCAGGGAGCATTTATATTGATTGCAACTGTCATGGTGTTCATGAATTTTGTGGCGGATATTTTATACAGCCTTCTTGATCCCAGAGTAAAGATAGGAGGTTAGGTAAAGTGGGAAGTAAAAATAATTTATTAATTTCGCTAAAACGAGGAATGATTTCCGTTTTTCTTTTTTTCAAGCGAGATAAATTTGCTATGACTGGCGCAATTATATATCTTTTTTTTATTTTAGTTGCTATTTTTGGGCCGTTATTTGCTCCTTATGACCCACTTGCGATGGTGAAAGAAAATGGAAAAATAATGTTTAATCAAGCCCCTTCAATAAAACATTTATTAGGAACGACCAATATGGGCAGAGATATTTTTTCCCAGTTAATATATGGATCTCGTCCGGTATTAATTGTCGGATTCACTGCTGCTTTTTTTGTAATGGTTATTGGCACATTGGTAGGATTATTCGCCGGTTATTATCGGGGAAGATTGGGAAGCATTTTCATGAGATTAACGGATGTAGCGTTTGGGATTCCTTTTATTCCTTTTGTTATGGTATTGGTCGCCTTTTTGGGACCGAGTATTTGGAATATAGTCCTATCCATGGCTTTACTGTTATGGCGGGGTACTGCCAGAGTCATTCGTTCTCAGGTATTAACAGTGCGGGAACGCAGTTTTGTGGAAGCGGCCAGAGTTTCCGGAGCG
>JAUWQC010000268.1 GCA_030611285.1 bacterium
AAATGTTAAAATAATATAGATATAGAATTTAGAAGAATTTTCTTTCATTTTTTAATTTTCCTAAGTATAATTATTTTGAAAATAATCTTTCCCACATTTTAGGTATAATGGACTCTCTTTTCACCAATTCTTTTTTGTGCAAAAGTAATAGCTAAAACCCCTAAAAATAAAATTATTGCCGCTGCGGAAGCCCTTCCGATTTTGTACCCTTCAAAGGCTTGTTGATAGATATAAAAAACCATAACTCCTGTACTGTATAATGGACCACCCCTCGGGGTCATAACTGATATCTGAGTAAATACTTTAAAAGAATTGATGATGCTTATTAATATTACAAAATAGGTTACAGGAGAAAGCAGGGGCAAAGTTATATGTTTAAATTTTTTCCAATTGTTAGCTCCATCAATATCTGCTGCCTCATAATAAGATTCAGGGATATTCTGTAACCCGGCAAGAAAGATAACAATGTTATAACCAAGCCCTTTCCAGACCGACATTATTACTATTGACAGCATAGCCAAGCTCGGGTCATAGAGCCATTTTAAAGGAGATAAACCAATTTGTTTTAAGATATAATTGAAAAGCCCAAATTGCGGGTCATAAAACCACAACCAAATTGCACTTACCGCTACCATCGAGGTAACTACCGGGGCAAAGTATATGGCTCGGAAAAATCTTAATCCCCTAATCTTTTTATCCAGTAAAAAGGCAAAGAACAGTGAAAAAACCAAATCCAAGGGTATTTGAACTGCAGCAAAATAAAATGTATTTAATACAGATTTAAGAAATTTAGGGTTTTTAAAAAGATATATATAATTGGCTAAACCTATAAAATCTTTTACTTCCGATATTAAATCCCATTTAGTAAAACTTAAATAGATCACCATAATTATGGGAATGATCACGAAAGTCATTCCAATAACCAGTGAAGGGAACAAACAGATCAGAGCAGTATAAAATTCATTTCGATTTACTTTTTTAGAAAAATATTTTTTAAGTCCCACTTCTTATCCTCTTACCATTTTTATTAACCTTTTAAAATTGCTTTATCGCCCACAATTCTTTGACTATTTTATCTACTTGTAAATTATTTATCTCTGATATTTTATAAAAGAGTTTTTTCTCTTTGGAAGGAAATCCGTTAAAACCATAAAATGCTCCATAGACAGACCCTAATAAACCAGCTACTGTATCGGTATCTCCTCCTAAATTTACCGAAATCCAAAACCCTTTAGAAAATTCTTGGCTATACTTATAGAAAAGAGAAAAGATTACCGGAATAATCTGCTCGGAAAACATATCTGTTCCGATTACATTATATAAAAGGTCAGCTACTTTTTTAGTACTTTTAACTTCGTTAATTAAATTTATGGCATAGACTATTCTCTGCCAGACTGAAGACGAGCAATATTGTAATCCCTTAGTCTGACCTATCTTAGCTCCATATATAGCTGCATCGATAATTTTTTTAGGCGTAGCCCTTTGATTAAAACATTCGGAAATTGCTGCTACCAGAGAGGTGGCACCAGCAATTGCTTTAGAAACTGAATGAGTAGGATAACTGGAAATAACTGCGTCATCTATGGCTTTTTTGATATTGCCCGCTCTAACTATTCCTACTGGAA
>JAUWQC010000179.1 GCA_030611285.1 bacterium
AAAGGGAATAGTCTGGTTCTCCCAAGTTCCTGACAATTCCGTTTGTTATCATGCCATGGACTTAGACCCCGGGGAGCATTGTTAAACTTGCTTCTTTCGCTTAAACAATATACTGCCTTCCAGCACAAGTACACTGTCGGCTCTCCCCACTGTATGAATTTTCGGGGCTCAACACCTTCACTTACGTTACGGCCTAATAACTCCCGTCTACCAGCTTCATACATTCGGTTACCCTCTTGTATGTGGTATAGGTGTTAGGCCGGTGGCTAACCTTTACCTAATCCGGACTTTCACCGGTAAGAACTGCCAAGCTTTCTTGGCGCACACTCATCACGATTACAAAAGTGTTAGTTAAATAATAATTTAATATATAGCAATTATTCCCCAAAAAGCACAAAATCATTGTCAGCACACGCTATATCTTGTTGCAAAATACAAAAGGGCACTATATATGGCGTGCTACGGTAAAAATTATGTTAAATTTGGACTTTTTGGGTTACAACCATAGTATAATCGCCATCAATTTTCAAAATATTTCACGTCATATAGCTTGAATCATCAGATACTATATAAATAACTGCTCTCCGTAATTCTTCAGGTAAACCCATTCTTTTTATTGGTATCAGTATACTCCAATAATTCCTTTATTAATTTATAACTACCCAATAGACTCCCACGCCTTTACAGACGTGGTACTCACTTTAACAGACTGTCATCTCTCCCGTTTTCCGGGAATTTGCTCTCATCCCCACCTTAACAGATGGGGAATTCCCGCTAAATTAAACCCTTAAACTCTGAAATCTCCTACTTTTATTAAATTTTTATTGATTTTTAATCCATGGTCAGTTAGTGCTTTTTTATACCCATTAAGTCTTTCTTCGGTAGTTGTTAATCCTGGTAATCCTGTAATAATTCCTATTTTGGTATGTCCTTTTTTTATTAACATACTAACAGCATCATATGCACCTTTAGTATTATTACCTAATACACAATCCCCTTTATATCCTTTAGGCTTACGGTCAATAAATACTACAGGGTAATATCCGCTAAACAATTCATTTAAAAAAGTATGATCGGCAGATACTGGAGCCACGATCAAACCATCGACTAATTGAGTATTATAGATCTTTATTTGTTCTATTTCGTTTTCCAAATTTTCATTAGAATTGCTGAAAATAAGATTATAGCCATATTTTTTTAAAGTACTTTCTACACCTTTGGCTATAGATATAAAAAAGAAATTAGAAATATCAGGTACTAACAAGCCAATTATGTTAGACTTTCTAGTACGTAGACTTCGAGCAGCAAAATTTGGATAATAATTTAAATCTTTCATTACTTTTAAAACTTTTTTCTTGGTTTCCGCTCTAACAAAACGAGTTTTATTAATCGCATGAGAGACTGTTGCTGTTGAAACTCCTGCTCTCTGAGCAACATCCTTCATACTAACTTTCATTATAGATAACTCCGCTTAATAAATTTTAAATTTATAATTACTAAGTAATCGATTACGTAACCATCTACAATATATATCACATTTTAAAAAATGTCAAATTTTTTTACCTTATCGCGTATATTGTATTATGTATTGCGCGAAGAATAGCGTGGAACTTATAGAAAAATAATCATTAGCACTAAGGGAAGATCTTGTGTCTGTCTGTCAGAATTCAGAATAAGAAAATTACTATTCCTTATCTTTATCTACCTATATCATTAGGACTTAAAGCAATATATTATTTTAAAATCTAATTAGCTGGAGGAAGGGAAATGACTACACATAATTTCTCTTTGGTAGCAATATACTTATGCTTTTCTATGGAAGCAGGAAGCATATAAGTCTCTCCCTCTTTTATTTCATAATCTCCAACATTTGTTGAAATTATTCCTTCTCCTTTAGTAATTACTATAGAAGCGAATCTTCCCTCAAAGGATATTTCTATATCTTTTACCTCTTCCATTAATATTATTTCAAAACAAGATTTCATATATTCCCCGCCATTTAGCCTATAAAGTTTTCCTCCTTTATTAGAAACCAGTAATTCTTTTTTCATCCAATATTTTTCTTTGATTTCAGCAAGAGAATATCCTTGATAATCAAATATATCTAATGCTCGATTCCAACCCAGACCTATATGACAATCTTTTTCTTTTAAAATTTGAATACCTGCCTTCTTTTCTATCGAAAGAGTAAAATCTGTTGGTTCCTGAGTCTCTACCATAAAAACTCCTTCTCCGATAGCATGAGGAATACCCGGGGCTACAAAGATAGCATCTCCTGGCATTACTTCTACTTTATGCATAAAACTAAGCATTCCTTTGATATTCTGTTCTTCTACTAGTTGTCTCATTATCTCTTTATTTATATCCGGTTTAAAACCTATTAACACATAAGGATTTTCTTTGCCTATCTTTCTGGTGGCAAGTACATACCAGGCTTCTGCTTTCCCAAAATCAGAATTTAAATATTTTCGGGAAAATATTTTACTGGGATGAGCTTGTAGAGGAAGACGAATAGATGAATCTAAAAGTTTTACTAAAAGATTTAAGGAATTACCAAATTTATTAATATGATTTTTACCTAAAATATCTTCCGGAAAATGCCTTATCAGCACCTCTAAATTATTTATACCCTTAATAGTTTTAACATTAGAAATACTCTCGTCAGATATACCATAAGGTTGTATCGCTCTTACAGTAGAAAGAATCCAATCTTCAGGATAATCAGAATCTTGAAGATTTTTTATGCATCTGAATTTTTCCAGAAGATACCAACCTCTATAAATCCTGAATACCCTGGTGGGTATAATCTGAATAATTCCTATATTGCTTTTTTTCATCCTGATGTACCCTTCTTGTTGAAGTATCTTAAAAAATTTATTCTCTTAGATATCTTTTTAATTCTTCTTCGCTGGGCTCTACCG
>JAUWQC010000137.1 GCA_030611285.1 bacterium
AACCTTATTTAAAACGAAAGGTTTTAATTTATTCTATGATAAGTTTATGAGATTTTGATATCATATTGATAAACTGTAAAAGGTAAGCTATTTGACTCCCCGGACTGGACGATGTTGATAACAAATTAGATTATTCCTTAGGGAAAAATAAATAAAAGGAAAATTATAATAGGTTCTATTTATTCATAAGCATTACTCATCATATTTCCCGGCAATTTCTCGGCAATTTCTCGGCAACAGATTAAGTTAATATATAATATCTACCTTTTTGAGATCCTACAGGTTTGATTAGATCTTTCTTTACCAATTCATTTAGGTAGTTTCTTGCTGTTCGTTCAGAGACATTAAACATATCCTGGCATTCCTTAGTAGTTATTTTCAAATTTTTCTGTAAGTATTTTAAAATTTTAATTTGCTTTTCATTTAAGAAAATTTGTCCTCTTTTATCTTTAAGTCTTCGATCACGGCTTAACTGCAAAACTGTATCCTTGACTCTATTCATACTCACTGCAACCCCCTCACAGAAATATTCCAACCATTGTGTTGTATCCAGGGTCTTTTGATCTACTGTTTGTAATGCAGCATAATATCTATCTCTATCTTCATTATAATAATCATCAAGTGCAAAAAATCTTTTGGTATCAAAACCTTTTAGATATAAAATTAATGTAGCTAAAGCTCGTGCGGTTCTCCCATTTCCATCTATAAAAGGGTGAATTCTAACAAATTCATAATGAGAAATTCCACTTAATAGTACAGGATATAATTCCTGTGACTGACTATTGTTTAACCATAAGACAAAATCCTTCATAAGACTTGATACTTTATTTACAGGAGGTGGTTGAAAAATAACTCTTCCGTAACCATTTACCACTGCAACAGGTACTTTACGGTAGAATCCTGATTGATGCTCTGGTAATATACCTTTTGTGTTTAATTGATGTATTTTAAGAATAATGTCCTCAGTTATTTCTTTAACTTTTTTCTCCCCAAGCTTGTCAATATATTCAAGTACTCTAACATAGTTTAATACTTCATTTTTATCTTTCTCCCAGGCAGCTATCTTATTATCAATAAGCAGCTTCTCTACTTGTTCTAAGGTTAAAGGATTTCCCTCTATGCTTGTAGAATGATGAGCCATTTTTACAATTGCCTCCCTGCGTAATTTAACCTCCCATTGCGGAAGAAGTGAGGCATTTAGAATCAATTCTCTTGCAGCTGAAATATCCACAATATGGTTAATTATTTTATTAGTTATTTTAAAATTTGTTTTAAACATTTTTCTCTTTTATCAAACTTAAGAAGTTTATATTATCCATACTAATCAACTTCTCTCTATGATTTTTTAGGTATTAAATCATTTTCAAATATTCTTTAATAGAGTAGCTGTAATTATATAAAAATTTAGAATAATTTCACAATAGATTAACAAGTATTATAAAAATTACAATTATTAAAAGAACAAATTTTCAATATTCTTCCAGCGGCTGTGCGGAGGAAAACACTGGCAGAAATTTAGATAAGGTTGGCTCTAAGAAAAATATAGGAATGCCTGGTGGTGGTTGGGGTCACGAAGATTGGCTCCCCGTATTGAACGCTTTCAGAACTTAAAAGATATGAAAAATATATGCTAATTGCTCCCAAAAACAATCGGTACCTAGCTTATTCTACCATATCCCCACTCTGATGAAGGTTCAATGCCACTTCCTTCTTGATTTTCATTGAATGTAGCTATTGTTACCTGCATTAAATTTTCAGCACCATTTACACAATCTAGATAATTTGAAACAGTTCTTAGCATATAATTAAAATCTTCTTTTGTACCACTTAATGGAGGTATGCAATATCTTTCATATGCCATACAGGTGTCGTTATAAGCAGGTAATGCTCCCGGGATAAAATCCTTACCTTTGGACTGTGTAACTTTATCCCATCTTGAATACAACAATTTTATTCTATTAGCAAAATCAGAAGTATTTTGCGGTCTACCTGCGTAAACATGATAGGTAGAAACAGCATCAAATAATTCAATACCATCATAATTATAACTCCAGAAAACATGATCTCCTACTAAATAGACATTAAATCCCTTGCTATTCATATTCTGCCTTGCAGTATTAATAGCACTTTTCCAGTTCCCACGCATCTCTCTTGTAATATAAATCCATAATATGGGCCTTCCATTTATATTAAAGTAATTCGGGTTAGAAAAATAAACATCAGCTATGTGATTCATATCATCTATAAATGTATTATAGATTTCGGGATCATTAAAATCATAAGGTGGGCGTCCCTTACCCAACTCCATAAACCTTATTAGAGTATCATACATCAGGCAGACTCTTGTATTTCCCAGATCCGTTTTCAATATTCCATTTATTATGCTTTCGTCCAGTGATGGGACATATTCAACTTTAAAAACATCAATGCCGTATTCATTAGCTAATCTTGAATGTTCTTTTAAGACTTTCGGATCAAGACTGTCATAAAATCCAAGCAAAGGACAATTGGAACTCCCCCTCTTCCATTTATTTTCGTTCCACCAGGTATAATAATCACAATATACTATTATATCTTCTGCAGAATTCCTTGATGCGGTATAAGTTGGAGCACCAGCATAAGGTACAATACCATAGCCGCTGCAGAGCCCGGCAAATTCCTGCGACTTTAAAAATCCATCTAAAACTGATTTTCTGCTCATTCCGCCTGCCAGTCTTTCCATCCAGGCTTTATAGCCAGCAGCATCGGGCTCTCTGTTAAAAAACGCTCTGTAAAGTATGGCAATAAAAGTCTCATTTGAGTGATTCTTGCCTGTGAACTCTTCACTAAAAACAAAACCTTCTGCAACATCTGCCCCGGTTTTGGTTCCATTCAGGAGGCGGCCTACCCATTCATTCAATCCTTCACTATCAGGCTGTCTTTCCAGACACTGAACATAAAAACGGGTTACAAAGCTTTGTACCTGCTCTGCTGATCCTCCGTCAAGAATAGTAGGAAAAAGAGTTAAAACCAAAACTCCAACTAAAACCGCGATTAAAAAGTACTTTGTTTTGGAAAGTATCTTCCTTAACATAATTTGTTCCTTAAAAAATTAAATGATATTTATGTAACCCGTACCTTTTAGTCTGCAGTACCAATTTCCAGGTGCTTGGCGCTTATCTTTTCAGCCAACTCTTCCAGGAGCTTAAAGTCTGAATCTTTAAGATATCCCTTTACAACCACCGGATCTATGATTTCAGCTTTCAGAGTAGGTACAATATCGGCAAGCATATCTACAGTTTTTCTACCCCGCACGTAGGAGCCTATAATTGAGATAAATTTAACCTTAGGTTTTAAGGCTTTTACCAGATAAGCAACATCCCAATATAGTGTATGCTGGCTCCCCGGACTGGACG
>JAUWQC010000226.1 GCA_030611285.1 bacterium
TCAAAATAATTATACTTAGGAAAATTAAAAAATGAAAGAAAATTCTTCTAAATTCTATATCTATATTATTTTAACATTTTTTGGGTTCTTAATGTTTTTCCCTTTTATCTGGATGTTTATCTCTTCGTTTAAGGGAATTTCTGATATTTATACTTACCCGCCAAGAATTTTCCCCAAGAAATGGATATTCACTAATTATAAAGAAGTTCTTAATATGATCCCTTTCTTAAGATACTATATGAACAGTATTTTTGTGGCGACATCTTCTACTCTTTTGCAGGTCTTTGTATCCATTCTTGCTGCTTTTGCCTTTGCAAGATTAAAATTTCCGGGTAAAAATGTTCTTTTTATGCTATATATAGGCACCTTGATTATGCCCCTCCAGGTTACCTTGATTCCAAAATTCTTAATCGTAGCTAATTTAAAGTGGCTGGATAGTTATCAAGGGTTAATTGTTCCTGTACTTTTCAACGCATTTTCTATCTTTTTCTTAAGGCAGTTTTTCTCTACTATTCCCAAAGAGCTGGAAGATGCTGCCAAGATAGATGGTTGTGGATATTTTACCTTTCTTTTTAAAATAGTGCTTCCTCTATCTAAACCGGCTATTGGGACAATAGCCCTTTTCTCTTTCTTAATGGAATGGAGAAGCTATATCTGGCCTTTGATAATAATAAATAAAGACGAAATGAGGACTTTGCCAATAGGATTGAAATATCTAATTAGTGAAGGAGGTGGTGAATATCATCTATTAATGGCTGCAGCGGTGATGACTATAGCTCCAGTTTTAATAATATTCTTCTTATCTGAAAAGCAGTTCATCAAAGGAATTACTTTAACCGGTTTGAAAGGATAAAAACTGGTAAGAGCATTGTAAGTAAAGATATCTTTTAATTAATTAAATATTAAAAATTAGGAGGAATTTTAAGATGAAAAAGTTATTAGTTATTGTAACTTTTACTATTATTGTATTTAGTTTGTGTTCTTCTGTTTTTGCATCCGGGGTAAAAATTGATTTCTGGTATGCTCTGAGTGGGAACTCCGGAGAGGTGTTTTCAGGTATGATTGAAGAATTTAACCAATCACAAAGTGAAGTAGAGGTAAATGGAATCTATTCAGGGAAGTATGCTGATACTGCCAATAAAATTATTGCGGCAAAAGCCAGCGATACCTTGCCTCAGGGTGGGATTATCCCGGCAGGACCTCTTTTTACCGGTGCTTACGAAAACTATAAAATTTTAGATTATATCGAGAAGTATAAATTTAATTTAGGTAAATTTTACCCAGGAACATTAGATTATTCAAAATATCAGGGAAAAATCTGTGTTCTTCCTTTTAATATTAGTACCCCAATCCTCTATTACAATAAAGCCCTGTTTAAAAAGATCGGGCTTGACCCGGAAAAACCCCCTCAGACCTGGGAGGAGTTAAAGGAATATGGCAAGAAACTTACTCTGGATACCGATAATGATGGCAATACAGATATCTGGGGATTAAATATCAAGAATATTGACTGGGTATTCAAAGCCTTTATTCTGCAAAATGAAGGGAAAATTATGAATGAGGATTCAACCGAAGTTATGTTTAATTCTCCTGAAGGGCTTGAGGCATTAAAATATTGGAAGAGCTTGACCGATGAAGGGATAATGCCGGTAGGCCTACACGATTTAGCCGAGAAACATTTTTTAGCAGGGAGTGTGGGAATATATCTGGGTAGTTCAACCAGGCTCGGAAAATGGTCCGGACAACTGGATTTTGATTTTGGTACCGCATTTTTACCTAAAAATAAGATTTATGCAGTAACTATGGGTGGAGCTACAGTGGCTTTATTCCCTTCTACCCCAGAGAAAGAGGAAGCTACCTGGAAATTTATCGAATGGCTCTTAAGTTCAGAGAATATTGCCAAATGGGCTGCCAACACCGGTTATATTCCTACTGCCAGTAGTGCTTTAAAAACATTAATAGTTCAGAAACTTTTCCAGGAAAAACCTGAGTATAAGGCAGCCTTTGAGCAACTGAAATATGTACAGAATTACGAACATTTTTCGGCGATGGGAACTTTAGACCGGACTTTCTATGAAATGTTAGATAAAGTAGAAAGAGAAGCTCTAACACCCGAAGAAGCATTAGAAGAAGCAGCAGAAATTATTACTGATGATATGCTGCAGTAAATTTAGTAGTTGCATTAAAAATTGGTAAAATAATTG
>JAUWQC010000183.1 GCA_030611285.1 bacterium
ATTGAGCAAAGATGCCGATGCCATTTTGAATACTTACTTTAAACCCATAAGCAGAAGGGTAATCAATAATTTGAAGAAATGCAGAATTATTGTTCGTTATGGTATAGGTGTGGATACGATCGATATTTCAGCAGCTACCGAGAAAGGTATTATGGTTGCTAATGTTCCGGACTACTGCCTTGATGAGGTTTCTGACCATACATTAACCCTTCTTTTGAATGCTTCACGCAAGATAATAAAGGCAGATAAAGATGTAAGAAATGGTAATTGGAGCTTAAATTTACTTAAGCCAATAAGAAGATTAAAAGGTCAGGTAGCCGGGATTATTGGTTTTGGTCATATAGGAAGGATGGTTGCTAAGAAGGCGATGGTTTTTGGTCTAAATATTGTATTCTTTGACCCTAATATAACAGAATCAGTAAAAGAGGATGATTTGATTGCCGATAAAGTTGAATTTAACCATCTTTTAGATATGTCTGATTTTATTCTTATCCACGCTCCTGCAACAAAGGAGACTTACCATCTTATCGGGATCAAACAATTCCGGCAAATGAAGAAAAAACCATATCTTATTAATACTGCAAGGGGTGAACTTATTGATATCGATAGCCTTATTATAGCTTTAAGGGAGGGTATGATTAGTGGGGCAGCGCTGGATGTAATTGAAGGGGTCCCTCCTCTAAAAAAGAATCATCCTCTCTTAAATTTTGACAATGTTATCCTTACCCCTCATTCAGCCTGGTATTCTATCGATGCGCTTAAGAATCTCCAGAGGTTGGCGGCTGAAGAAGTAAAAAGGGTGCTTAAAGGAGAATATCCAAAATCATTGATTAACTCTGAGGTAAAAAATAAAATTGGAAGGAGGAGTTATGGAATTAAAAACAAAACTATTTATTAATGGAAAGTGGATGGATTCCTCGAGTAAAGAAAGGTTTAAGGTATATGACCCTTCGGATAATTCTGTGATTGCTGAGGTTGCCCTGGGTACAAAAAATGATATATTAGAGGCAATTGAGTCCGCAGAAAAATCTTTTATATCTGGAGTCTGGAGTGGACTTACAATTTTTGAGAGGAGCAAAATTCTTCATAAGGTATCTGACCTCATAGGGAGATACTCAAATGAGTTAGCAGAGATTGAAAGCAAAGATGTGGGAAAACCTATCTTTGAAAGCGCTAACATTGACATACCCTCAGGAGCACAGACCTTTGAATACTTTGCAGATATGGCGGTAGATATTTGTGGTGAGACTATTCCATCTCCCTACAAGGAGGTTATAGACTATACAGTTAGAGAGCCTCTCGGCGTGGTAGGGATGATAATTCCATGGAATTTCCCCTTTCTTATTGCCTGTAGAAAACTGGCTACAGCTCTTGCTGCAGGGAATACCGTGGTTATAAAACCAGCCAGTTGGGCACCACTTAGCACGCTGATGTTGGGAGGAATTTTTAAAGAGGCTGGCTTACCTGATGGAGTAGTAAATATTGTTCCGGGAAAAGGAGATATTGTAGGAACTATTCTGTGTGAGGACCCCAGAGTGCATGAGATAAGCTTTACCGGCTCAACCGAGGTAGGCCATTTGGTTATGAGTTCCTGTGCAAAGAGATTGAAAGGTTGCGGATTGGAATTAGGAGGCAAAAGCCCGGCTTTGGTATTACCTGATTGTAATATGCAGGAGACGATAGATGGAATTCTCTTTGGGGTCTATCTGAGTCAGGGAGAGTGCTGTTGTGCTGCAACCAGACTGATTGTTCATAAGGCAGTTTACGAAGAATTTATTGAGAGATTTGTAGAAGGATCAAAAAATATTAAAATAGGAATGCCCCTTGATAAAGATACTCGTATGGGTCCTCTTGTAGATAAGAAGCACCTGGAAAAAGTTCTTGGCTATATCGAGACAGGAAAGAAGGAGGGAGGAAAAATTCTCTGTGGAGGTCAAAGGTTGAAAGAGTCTCCTTTTGATAAAGGTAATTTTCTTAGCCCGACTGTATTTGTTAATGTTGGTTCAAAATCCAGAATTGCTCAGGAGGAAATATTTGGTCCGGTTGCGGTCATTCTAAAAGCATCCTCAGAAGAGGAAATGATTAAATTGGCTAATGACACAAGTTATGGATTAGCTGCCAGCATATGGACCAAGGATATCAAGGCAAGCCATAGGCTTGCCTCAAAAATAGAGGCAGGCACGGTATGGATAAATCTCCATAATTTTGTTTTTCCAAGTGGCCCTTATGGTGGATATAAAGATAGTGGCATCGGCAGAGAACTGGGTCGGGAAGGACTCCTTTCACTGACTCAAACCAAAAATGTAATGATAGGTCTTTTTGAACCAGGATTCAAATGGTATTAAATGAAATATATAAGATTTAAAAAACTCTCTTCAAAAAAGACTTCTTTTGGTATCTTAAAAGGAAATTATGTTATTCCAATTAAAGGAGACATTTTTGGAAAACATATAAAATTAAAAAAGATGTATTCTCTATCTGAAGTGAAAATTCTTTCTCCAGTTGAACCACCAAATATTATCTGCTTGGGCTTAAATTACCGTGCCCATGCAAAAGAAAGTAGATTTAAGATTCCGGAAAGGCCATCTATTTTTTTCAAAACCACCAATAGTATCATCGGTCCCGAGGAGCCGATTATTTTACCAAAGATTGCTTCAGATGAGGTTGATTTTGAATCTGAGCTTGGAATAGTGATTGGAAAGAGAGCTAAAAGTGTTACAAAAGATAAGGTTTTGGATTATGTATTTGGATTTACCTGTGGAAATGATGTGAGTGCCCGGGATTGTCAACTTAAGATGGATATTCAATGGGCAAGAGGGAAATCATTCGATACATTCTGTCCTCT
>JAUWQC010000048.1 GCA_030611285.1 bacterium
ATTATTATTTGGTATATTATAGCACATTTGCATATATACATAAACTAAATTATGCTATTGACTTAAATATTGGCGATAGTATCCTGCACCTTATATCCCCATATATAAATGTAGGGGCTCATGCGGCGTCTTTTATGGTAAAGGATTTAAAATCATCAATTAGAATTAAAGTTTTGACTTATAAATGATATTATTAAAGGTATTGGATGCAATTATATAAGAAAGTTTTTCAGAGTTTATAAAGGCATAGTGTATTTAAAGAAATTAGAATTAAAAAACTATAGAAATTACAGTTATGTCAATTTAAATTTTGACAAAAATACCATTCTTATATTAGGCGATAACAGTAACGGTAAAACTAACCTACTGGAATCTATATATTATTTATCTACCGGAAGGTCTCATAGAACTTACAGCCAGGATGAAATTATTAAGTGGGACAGTGATTATTCGGAAGTAAAAGCTTTAATTGGCTCAGAAAAAAATAACGGAACAGATCACCTTATAGAAATAGAACTGCGGAAAGAAAATAATATTAAAATAAGGGTCGATAAAATATACAAGAGGAAAAAATCGGATTTCATATCAATGCTTCCTTCAGTTATATTTTCTCCTGATGATCTGAAAATTGTAAAATCAGGCCCTTCAGATAGGAGAAATTTCCTCGACTGTATACTTGAGAAGTTAGATTGGAAGTATTACAAACAGCGACTGCAGTATCAGAAAATACTTATCCAGAGGAGCAGTCTGATAAAAAGTATAAGTGGAAGGACAGGTGCAGCCAGTAATTCTACACTGGGAGTGTGGAATGATAATATTGTCAGGTATGGTACTGATATAATAGAAAAGAGATACAGGCTGTTAGCTGAATTCAGGGATGAATTTAAAAGTTACCTAAATAGCTTCTTTAAGGGGGTTGAAGTAGACCTGTTTTATGTATTCAGCTGGGATAGGGGAGATAACTTGGATGAATATACGGATTATTTTGATGTAAAAAGTTATAAAAAAGAAAATTTTATAGAAAATAACCTTAAAGATATATTTTACCGTAAATTGACAGAAAGCCTCCAAAAAGACCTGTTGTATAAAACCACGACGGTTGGACCGCATAGAGATGATTTTATAATTTTACTGAATGGTAAAAATATAAGGTCTTTTGGTTCTCAGGGCCAGCAAAGGGTTGCTTCAATAAGTTTAAAACTTTGTGAGCTGGACATCTTGAGGAAAAGAATAAAAAAAGATCCCATCCTTCTTCTGGATGATGTATTTTCTGAGCTTGATATAGAAAGAAGAAAATTACTGGTAAAAGCTGTAAGTAATAGGTTTCAGACTTTTGTAACCACTACAAATATTAGTTATCTTGATAAGCTGGATTTGGAATTTGGGAATAAGCTTTTAATTAAAGATAATAAAATTGCAGTTTCAGATTTATAGGCCGTAGCATATAATATGATTATGAAAGAATTTGAAGATATTGGAAGTATAATCGGGGATGTTGTAGAAAATTTAAATATGAAAAGGAAATTAAATATATCCAAAATCTTTAACTGCTGGGAAGAAATTGTTGGTACTGAAATATATAAAAAAGCAAAACCTAAAAAAGTAACCAGGGGGATATTATATGTGTCTGTTACCACTTCCACCTGGGCAAATGAACTAAGTCTTATGTCCAATCAATTGATCGAAAAGATAAATTCCTTTATTGGAGAAGAAGTAGTCAGTAGTATAAGATTCAAGCAAAATCTTTGAAATTCTTCAGCCTATTTTGAGCAAATTTACCCTAAAATATGGTATAATATTTAATGTCTGGAATTAATAAAATCGCAGGATATTTTTGAAAAAATATTTATATTTAAAACCAGAAAGGGTAATGGGTATTAAGGTGGTTCCGACGTTTACTTATTGCCCTTTATCTATATTTTAAAAAGGAAGTTTTAAATTTTAAAGGAGAATTTTTTGAAAAAATCAAGTTATGACGCTAAAGATATAACAGTCCTGGAAGGTCTTTCTGCAGTTAGAAAAAGGCCTAGCATGTATATTGGTTCTACAGGCTCCAGGGGTCTGCATCATCTTATATATGAGGTGATAGACAATAGTATTGACGAAGCCATGGCTGGATTTTGTGATAATGTGCTGGTTGTACTAAATAAGGATAATTCTGTCACTGTGGTAGATAATGGCAGGGGAATACCGGTAAAAAAAGTTGAAAAATTTAACAAGTCTGCAGTGGAAATAGTGCTTACCAAATTACACGCCGGCGCAAAATTTGGTGGAGAAGGATATAAAGTTTCAGGCGGGCTGCATGGTGTTGGAATTTCTGTGGTAAATGCTCTCTCGGAAAAGCTGGGTGCAGAAATAAGAAGAGACGGGCACATTTACAGGCAAGATTACAAAAGAGGAGAACCAGTAACCAATCTTATAAAAGGTGAAAAATCTTCAACTCATGGTACTGCAATTACTTTTTATCCTGATAGAGAAATATTCGAAGAGATAGATTATAAATTTGAGATACTGGCCAGCAGGATGAAAGAAATGGCTTTTCTGAATAAGGGTTTAAAGATTACTCTGGTAGATGCAAGAGGAGAATCTGAAAAGAAAGAAATATATCAATATGAAGGCGGAATAGTTGATTTTGTAAAATATTTATGTGAGAAAAAAGATGTTTTACATAAAAATGTTATATACATAAAAAACGAAGTTGATGACCATGAAGTAGAAATAGCCATGCAGTATACCAATGGCTATTCAGAAAGTATTTTTTCATTTGCCAACAATATAAATACCACAGAAGGTGGGACTCACCTGAGTGGTTTTAAAGGAGCTATTACCAGGACTATAAATGACTATGCCCGCAGCAATAATATCCTGAAGGAAAAGGATGAAAATCTTTTAGGCGAGGACATTAGAGAAGGGCTTACTGCAATTATTAGTGTCAAGCTAAAAGACCCACAATTTGAAGGACAGACCAAGACCAAACTGGGAAATAGCAAGATGAAAGGTTTTGTTGAATCTACAGTAAATGCAAAACTTTCTGAATTACTGGGAGAAAATCCGGCCATAGGTAGGACGATAGTAAATAAATGCATAGAATCTGCAAGTGCAAGAGCTGCTGCTAAAAAGGCAAAGGATATTACCAGGAAAAAATCCCTGCTGGAAAGCAGTTCTCTTCCGGGTAAGCTTGCCGATTGTTCAATAAATGATCCGAAGTATTGTGAATTGTTTTTGGTAGAAGGGGATTCTGCAGGAGGAAGCGCAAAGCAGGCAAGGGATAGGAGGTTTCAGGCAATACTGCCTCTTAGGGGCAAGATTCTAAATGTTGAAAAAGCAAGGTTACACAAAATATTAAGCAGTGAAGCAATTCAGGACATGGTAACTGCTACGGGCTCCGGGGTTGGGGAAGATTTTGATATTGAAAATGCAAGATATCATAAAGTAATAATTATGACAGATGCCGATGTAGATGGAGCCCATATAAGAACACTGATATTGACTTTCTTTTACAGGTATATGCCAAAATTAATTGAAGCTGGATATGTGTATATAGCTCAGCCACCGCTTTTCCAGATTAAAGACGGCAAGGAAGTTTCTTATGCTTATAGCGATAAAGCGCTGGAGAATATTAAAAAGAAATATGAAGATAAAAAAATAAATGTCCAGCAGTACAAAGGTCTGGGGGAGATGGACCCGGAGCAGCTCTGGGAGACTACCATGAATCCTGAAGCAAGGACACTTCTGAAGGTTGAAATTGAAGATGCGTTGATTGCAGATGATGTTTTTTCTACCCTGATGGGAAACAAGGTAGAACCAAGAAGAGAATTTATTGAAAAGAACGCTAAAGGCGTATCGTTTATAGATATATAGATATTTAGTCAGGAGAATAAATGGTATTTGAACTGCGTGGTAAAGTAAAAAATATTGAGATTGAATCAGAAATGCAGGATTCCTACCTGAGTTATGCCATGAGCGTAATTATTGGCAGGGCTCTGCCGGATGTAAGAGATGGCCTGAAGCCAGTTCACCGGAGAATTTTGTACGCCATGCACGATATGGGAATGAGATCCAATACGCCTTACAAGAAGTGTGCCCGAATTGTAGGAGAGGTACTTGGAAAATATCATCCTCATGGTGATACTGCAGTTTATGATGCAATGGTGCGTATGGCCCAGGACTTTTCTCAGCGCTATGTGTTAGTAGATGGACATGGAAATTTTGGTTCTGTTGATGGCGATAGGGCAGCTGCCATGAGATACACCGAAGCCCGGCTTTCTTCAATTTCAGAAGAACTTCTGGTGGATATAGATAAAGATACTATAGAGTTTGTGGATAATTTTGACAGTTCCCTGAAGGAACCATCAGTGCTGCCATCAAAATTTCCAAATCTTTTAGTTAATGGTTCCTCTGGTATTGCAGTGGGTATGGCCACCAATATTCCACCACATAATCTGGGAGAAGTAATCGATGGGGTTATTCTTTACATAAATAATCCCGAAACTACGGTTAAAGATCTGATGAAAAAGATCAAAGGTCCGGATTTTCCTACTGGCGGAATCATAATGGGTATAGGTGGAATTAAGGAGGCATATGAGACCGGCAGGGGCCGTATAGTTGTAAGAGGCAGAGTGCACCAGGAACAGCCCAAAAAGGGCAGAACTCAAATCATAATAAGCGAGCTTCCATATCAGGTAAATAAATCGAGATTTGTTGAAAAAATTGCTGAACTGGTTAGGACTAAAAAAATAGAAGGAATTAATGACCTGCGTGATGAATCAGATAGAAGTGGAATGAGAGTAGTAGTAGAACTCAAAAAGGATTCAATCCCAAGCGTAGTTATTAATTCTTTGTATAAAAATACCCAGCTTGAGGATACTTTTGGAATAATTATGCTGGCTCTGGTTGATGGTGTACCCAGAACTCTGAGTTTACTTAGTTTAATAGAGCAGTACACCAAACATAGATTTGATGTGGTAGTTAAAAGGGCAAAATATGAGTTAAAGAAAGCTGAAGAGCGCGAGCATATACTGCAGGGGCTTTTAATAGCTCTGGATAACCTGGATGAAGTAATAAAGGTCATAAGGTCTTCAAAAGATGTTCCTACTGCAAGGAAAAGACTGGTAAAGGACTTTGAACTTACCGTAATACAAGCCCAGGCTATATTGGATTTAAGATTGCACAGGTTAACCGGGCTGGAAAGAAATAAGATAAAGCTGGAGCATGAGCAGCTACTGGAAAAAATAAAGGAATTGAAAGAACTTCTTGGCAGTAAGGAGCTAATATATGGAGTAATTAAGAATGAGCTGGGAGAGATTAAGAAAAAATACAATGATGAAAGGAGAACAGACATAACTGCCGATATTTCTGATATTGAGATTGAGGATTTAATACCTGAAGAGGAAAATGTAATATCCATATCTCATTCAGGTTATATAAAAAGGCTTCCGGTGGATACTTATAGAAAACAGGGAAGAGGCGGAAGAGGAGTAACCGGGGCTAATTTAAAAGAGGATGATTTTGTTAAACACTTGTTTATAGCGTCAACTCATCACTATATAATGTTCTTCTCAAATCTTGGAAAGGTATATAGATTAAAAGTTTATCAAATTCCTACAGGCAGTAGAATGTCTAAAGGAAAGGCAATTGTAAATCTGCTCCCATTTGTACCCGGTGAAAGGGTTGCGACAATAATTGCAGTTAGGGATTATGGTGATGACCAGTATTTAGTAATGGCCACCAAAAAGGGGATAATAAAAAAGACTTCTATTGAAGCCTATGACACTTCAAGAAAAGATGGAATTATAGCCATTACCATTAAAAAGGGAGATGAATTAATAGGAGTGGAAAAATCCAATGGTAATAATGATATTATTATGGTTTCCAGGAATGGGAAGGCTATAAGATTCAGCGAGGAAGACTGCAGGCCGATTGGAAGGACTTCGCAAGGAGTAAAGGGAATGAAACTTTTAAAAGGAGATGAAGTTCTCTCTATGATGGTCGCAAGAGAGCTCGAGGGAGATCTCTTTGTTCTTACCGAGAATGGCTATGGAAAAAGGACACAGCTGTCAGAATATAAAAAGCAAAAAAGAGGTGGGCTGGGTGTCAGGACCATAAAAATTACTGAGAAGAAAGGAAAAGTTGCCGGGGCAGGCATACTGAAAGATGAGCATGATGTTATGATCATCTCCGACAGGGGAGTGCTTATCAGGATTCCTGCCAGGTCAATATCAAGAATTGGAAGATCTACGCAAGGGATTAAGGCTATTAATCTGGAAGAAGGGGCTAAAGTAGCTTCGTATTCAATAGTTATCTCAGAAAGCTGATTAAATGATTTGTTTTAATTTATTATATAAATCTGTTATTATATTTTCCATAAGCATTTTTTAATATAATTGGAAAATTTGTCTTTATGATATTGGTATAATATCAATTTAAAAGGGAGTAAAATAAAATGGCAGAAGCAAAAAAAGTAGAGGTTGATTCAGATTTCAGTAAAAAGAGCTCTACCGGAATGGAGCCGAAGATTGCGGTACTCCTTGCATATCTTTTCAGCTGGCTCGGGGGATTGATAATCCTACTCATAGAGAAAGAGAATAAATTCGTAAAATGGAATGCTCTTCAGGCTTTAATTCTGGGTATTGTTGAGGTTGTGTGTATACTTGTAGTTTCATTTATATTAGGATTAATTCCTTATATTGGATGGTTTTTCTTTTCCTGGCTTGGATGGGTACTGGCAGGTGTATGCTGGATATTTGCAATTGTTGCAATTGTTAATGGTTTTCAGGGCAAGACTTTCAGGATCCCCGGTATCAGCAGTTTAACAGATAAATATTTTAAGATGTAATAAGTACAGTAATTGTTATAAATCATATATTATTGAATTAAAAATAATAAAAAGATTTATGCTGCAAAAAATAGAATATAATTTAAAATAGTCTATCTTTTATATATTTAAGGAGAAAATATGGCTGTTGAAAGGAAAGTTTTAAGAAGTATTAGTGAACTTTCCATGTTTAAGTACCTGCTGATTTTTTATTTAATATTCTTTGTATTATTCGTAATTGTAATGGCAGTAATTGGGCTTATTGCCTGGCTGGGATTATCTTCCTCTGGTATTGATATAAATAGTATGCTGGAA
>JAUWQC010000251.1 GCA_030611285.1 bacterium
AGTAAAAATTTCTCTCTTTAAAATTACACAGGATGCATCACGCTGTATAACAACACATTAATATTTTTCCGGTTTTGTTCAACAAGAGGATAAATGTCGTGGGATGCCCTGCACCCACTGGCATTTAATCACTAAGTATTAGCGGTAGTTTTTTTATCCAATATTTTTTTAAAGCATTTAGTTGCTTCTTCCCATTTATCAGGAACACCAATCTCACTTACTTTAATGCTCCATAAATAGTTATATCTAGCAAAATAAATACCTATGCTGTCAATTGTAATATTTTTAAAGTTAGCTATACCTCCAATTAAGTAAAGTATATAATATCCAATCAATTGATTAAAATAATTTCTCTTTAAAACCATTTCTTTTGCAACCTTAATGTCTATTAAAGTATTGTCAATTATCAAATCAGCATCAGCTCCTCCAACCAGTTTTGAACCAATTCCAAATGTTGGATTAAGAATAGCTTTTTCATTAGGTTTAAATAAATTAATATCCGTGTTATGTATGACCTTTCTTAAATCTAATATATCATCTTTTATTGAAGTATCTAAAATATATTTCCTGGCAGTTTGACCAATTCGATGGAATAAATCTAATCGGCTGAAAAACAAGCTTGCCTCTATGACTTTATCACTAATAGCAGCTGATGTGTTTATGTATTTATTAACTTCCTTTTTAAGTATATTAAATGTGTTAATTACTTTATGATTTTCCTTATTTTGTTTTTCAAAAAGTTTTTTGATTTCATCCATATTGAGATCCGGAATAGGTCCATTAAAAATATTATCATGCCTAAAATGTCTTAATTGTCTTTCAGCAATCCAACCATTACTATATGTTTTTTCACTATAATATTTTTCTATCGTGAATCTTAATAAATAATCATAAGCACTTCCAATGATTTTGGAATTTGTAGAAATGCTATCAGAAACAATTTGTAAGTTTTTTGTTGTTAATTTTGGAAGAGCGAAAAGTTCCTTAAACAAATTCCTTACAGATTGTCCTTTTTCAATTTTAGCAGTTAGTAAGGATGTAAGACTCATAATGTTTCATTTATAAATTACTGCAAACCGGGTAAGTCAGGGGAATTTCACCCCCTTCCCCCCCCCCTAAGAACCAGGCTGTGATAGTTTATTCCCTTTGGTCATGAGATCGCTCCACTAAGTTCCCATCATACGGCTCAAGCACTATTTAAGGCTCACTTATGCCTAAGCTAGCCCGGATACAAATTAAATTTACAACCTCTACCCACCTCATAACAAGGAGGCCTTCGCTTTGTTTGTCATCTCTGTCCGACGTTTCCCTATGCCTTACGGTTAAGGTTTTATCCCTGTTACTTGCACGAAGTATATGGGAGATAGCGCCGGGCTTCCACAGCTTGTCCCGTTTTTTTTCGGGATTTCATGTAAATGACAACATAGCAGGGTTAGGCTCATCCTGTCTGCCGACTGGTCAACATCCCCGTATCCGCTGCGTTAAACGCTTATAACTTGCCAGCCCACCATTTTGGTACAGAGCATATCATTCTCTTTTTCACTCCTTACTTCTCACGGCAGTTAAGGAATGTTCAAATATTTTAGCCATACCCACCAACCCAAGCCCTGAATCGGTATTGAGACCCCGAAGACTATCTGCCTTACGGCTTTATAGCCCCGTTACAGGATACAAAATCCAAACGTTTGGTACTATTTACCCGGGAGCTTCAACCAATAATGGCTACACCATACATCAGTTGTCCCGGTAGGGTACTGTTGGGAGAACAACAGGTTTTATCAAAGA
>JAUWQC010000165.1 GCA_030611285.1 bacterium
GTGCATTGACCACAGCTGCTAGTATTCCAATTTAGCCTTATATTCTTCCAACTTTTTTGCCAGATCGTCATATTTTAAGGCAAGTATTTGAATGGCCAGAAGTGCTGCGTTTTTTGCACCATCTATAGACATACAGGCAACAGGAACTCCTGAAGGCATTTGCACTATGGAAAGGAGAGAATCCAGCCCACCTAAATCGGAAGCTTTAATAGGCACACCTATTACTGGAACAGTTGTATAAGAAGCAATTACGCCTGGAAGATGCGCCGCTTTCCCTGCCCCGGCAATTATTACTTCTATTCCTTTATCTTTTACGCTTTTGGCAAATTCTCTTGTCTTATTGGGCATTCTGTGCGCTGAAAGTACATTTATCTCATAATCCACTCCAAATTCCTTCAAAACATCTGACGCTTTTTTCATCACAGTCTCGTCAGAAACACTGCCCATTACTATAGCAACTTTTTTACCTCCGGTGGTCATCAGTCACTCCTTTCCGCCTTTAATGCAATATCTTTTCTATATTGAATTCCTCTGAACTTTATTTTATCCACAGCCGAATATACTTTCTCTCTTACTTCCTTAAAACTGCCGGCCTTAGAAACAACTCCCAGAACTCTCCCCCCATTAGTTACTACACTGCCATTTTCTTTTTTTGTACCGGCATGAAAAATAATTATGTCATCACTGTCTTTAAAATAATTCAATCCCTCTATTATATCTCCGCTGGAAGAACTTTCCGGATATCCTTCAGATGCAGCTATGACACAAACGCACTTATCTTTATCCCAATCTAGTTTCTCTCTCGTGAGATTTCCTTCCGCACATTCTAAAAGCAACGGCACCAGATCATCTTTCAATCTTGGGAGCACTACTTGAGTTTCGGGGTCTCCAAACCTGCAGTTATATTCAAGCAGGTAGGGTTTCTCTTCACTAATCAGTATCCCGGCATAAAGAATACCTTTGTATTTTATATTTTCCCTTACCATTGCAGTGCTAGTGGGAAAAATAATCTCATTTAAAATCTTTCTGTAAGTTTGATTTTCGACCATAGGTACCGGGCTATAACTTCCCATACCGCCAGTATTTTTCCCTCTGTCATTATCAAAGATTCTTTTATAATCCTGCACAGGAGCCATTGGAATGATTTTCTTACCATCGCAAAGGCATAAGACAGACACTTCATATCCACTTAAGAAATCTTCTATTATTATCCTGTCTCCTGAGCTGCCAAACCTACCCCTTGTGAAGCAATCCTTTATTGCTTCTATAGCCTGGTTTTTATCGTCAGCTATAACTACACCTTTTCCTGCTGCAAGACCATCAGATTTTATAACTACCGGGAAACTACTCCTTTTCTCAATGTAATCTCTTGCTTTTCTATAATTTTCTTTTTTAAAAATAATTCCATCTGGAGTAGGAATACCATACTTCTGGAGCAATTCTTTAGTAAAAACCTTACTTCCTTCAATCGCAGCAGCCTGCCTGTTAGGACCGAAAATCTTATGGCCCTTCAAATCAAAATAATCAACTATTCCATCCACCAGCGGCGCTTCCGGACCAACCAAAGTTAAATCTATTCCCTTATCCTCTACCAACTTTATTAGGCTATCAAAATTGTTTTCTGAGATGTTTATATCAATACATTCTGCAATTTCAGCTATTCCTGCATTCCCTGGAGCTGCGTATATTTTTTCTACCAGAGGGCTTTTTGAAATTTTCCACACCAGGCAATGTTCTCTGCCCCCGCTGCCTATCACCAGTATATTCAACCTGCTCCTTTTGTTTTATTTAGTGACATCCTCACAGCAATAAATTACCATGCATCCCCGCTTTTTGTTCCTAAATTATAAGTGTTGACCTTCTGCTTTGATTGAATAACCTGCTCTTAAGATTATTATCCCTTATGATAATCTTGCTTCTTTCAGCACCTACACTTACCATTGAAACGGGAACCTTGATAATTTTTTCAATGTTTTTTATATAATTCTGAGCCTGTTGGGGAAGATCTTCAAAATTCTTTACCCTGCTTATGCCCTCATCCCAGCCTTCAAATTCTTCATATACAGGCTGACATTTATGTAAAATAGTCTGATGGCAGGGCATATCTCTATAAACTTTACCTTCATATTTATAGCCTGTACAAATTTTAATTTCTTTTAGTCCGCTAAGCACGTCCAGCTTAGTTACAGCAACACTATCAATAGTGTTTACCATAACAGAATATTTCAGTATAACCACATCCAGCCATCCACATCTCCTCGGCCTTCCGGTTGTAGTTCCATACTCATAACCTTTCTCCCGCAGATACTGGCCAATCCTACCCTTTCCCTCGGACGGAAAAGGACCGGAACCAACTCTTGTGGTATAAGCTTTAACCACACCAATTATCTCATCTAATCTGCCTGGACCTACCCCGGCTCCAACACAAATACCGCCAGCAATAGTAGAAGATGAGGTCACATAAGGATACGTTCCATGATCAATATCCAGCATAGTACCCTGCGCGCCTTCAAACAGCACCCTTTTATTCTTATCCAGGGCTTTGTTTATTAAAAATGTGGCATCAATTATATATCTTTCAATTCGCTTCCCATATTGTTTATATTTAGTAAAAATCTCATCCGGATCAAGAGGCTCCAATCCGTAAATTTTTTCTATAATTGCATTATTTAATTTCAGAGCTTCCTCCAGTTTAGTTCTAAATATCTTTAAATCCTGTAAATCCTGTGTTCTAATACCCGACCTCAGCGCTTTTTCAGCATACACAGGCCCAATACCTTTATGTGTGGTGCCAATTTTGGATTTGCCTAATCTATGTTCACCTGCCTTATCCAGAATTATATGATAAGGCATAACCAGATGTGCATTACAGCTTATTCTTAAATTATCAGTACTTATCCCCTTGCTTTCCAGACTATCCAGCTCTTCTATCAGCACTTCGGGGTTTAATACCACTCCATTTCCAATAACGCAAGTAACATCCGGGTATAAAATTCCTGATGGAATCAGATGAAGCATGAACTGATCATTTCCTTTAACTACTGTATGACCAGCATTATTACCACCCTGAAACCTTACTACTATATCTACCCTGCTCGAAAGCAAGTCAAC
>JAUWQC010000033.1 GCA_030611285.1 bacterium
AGTTGAAGGGGTTCTGGATAAAAATAATTCAATATATGATGCGCTGAAAAGTGTTTTTCCGGCAGGCACATTATCAGGGGCTCCAAAAATAAGAGCAATGCAGATTATAAGTGAACTGGAGCCTGATAGCCGGGGACCATATGGAGGGTCTGTAGGATATCTTGGCTATGATGGCAATCTTGACAGCTGCATTACTATCAGAACAGCTATTGTAAAAAATGGTGTAGCTTACGTCCAGGCAGGTGCTGGAATAGTATATGATTCTGAACCTGAAAATGAATTTAATGAAACTATAAATAAAGCAGCTGCTCTTTTTAAGGCTATTAAATTATTTAAGTAAGTTGAATATAGGAGATTTTTAAATAAAATAATAAAAATATAAGGAGACTTATAAAATGAAGGCTTTTTTAGAGGCAGTTTTAAGTGGAAGGGATCTTAATCAGGATGAAGCGTACAAAGCAATGGAATTTATAATGGAAGGGAATGCAAATGATTGCCAGATTGCGGCTTTTCTCACTGCATTGAGAATAAAAGGAGAAACAACTGATGAAATAAGCGGCTTTTCCAGAGCTATGCTGGATAAGGCTGTAAAGGTAAAAAGCAAGCATAAAAACATGGTTGATACCTGTGGAACTGGTGGCGATGGTCTTGGTACTTTCAATATTTCTACTGCTGCCGCATTTATAGCTGCAGGTGCAGGAGTGCCGGTTGCAAAACATGGCAATAGGAACGTATCCAGTAGAAGTGGAAGTGCTGATGTCTTAGAGGAATTGGGGGTAAATATAAATCTTGAATGCAGTGAGGTTTCAGATTGTCTGGATAGTATAGGTATAGGCTTTATTTTTGCGCCTAAAGCGCATACAGCTATGAAATATGTAGCAAAAGCAAGGAGGGATATAGGTATAAGAACTGTTTTTAATATCCTGGGCCCCATTACCAATCCGGCACAGCCAAAGGGCCATGTTTTAGGTGTATTTGATAACAATTTAATATATGTGATGATAAATACCTTGAAAAATTTAGGTATGGAGAGAGCATTTGTAGTCAATAGCGAGGAAGGGCTTGATGAACTTTCTGTTTCGGGTAAAAACTCAGTTGCTGAACTGAGAGATGGCAGGATCAGCAAATATATTTTGGACCCGGAAAAGCTGGGCTTTAAAAAGTCAAATATTTCAGATCTGGTAGGTGGAGATGCAAAGGAGAATGCCAGGATTTTAACCAGTATCCTTACCGGGGAGGAAAAGGGCGCAAGAAGAGATTCTGCTGTTATTAATGCTGCGGCAGCTATAGTTTCAGGTAAAAAATCTGACTCCCTATCTGAGGCTGTAGATTTAGCTAACCATTCTATTGAAAGCGGAAAAGCATATGAGAAATTAAATAGATTGATCGAATTTACAAATAGAAAAACTAATTAAAGCTCGATCAATATGTTTTAAAAGAGAATAAATTTGAAATACCTAAAAGAAATTTTAATTGTAAAAAAAGAAGAAATAAGGAAAATAAGAAGAAGTTCAGAATGGATAAAACCTGCTGTAAAAAATACAGAAAAAGAAAAGGGGAGTTTTTTAAGGAATATTAAAAGAGAGAAAGTAAATGTGATTGCAGAGATTAAGAAAGCCTCTCCTTCTAAGGGAATTATCAACGACCGGCTTGATATTGAGGAGACGGTGCTGCTTTATGATAAGTTTAAAAGCTTCATCTGCGGGATATCAGTTCTTACTGAATCATTATATTTTAAAGGTGACCCTGAGAATATAAGGATAGTCAAGAAAAAATCAAAACTACCGGTACTAAGAAAGGATTTTATCTTCAGTGAGCTTCAGATTTATCAGAGCGCTGCTCTCGGCGCAGATTGTATCCTGCTTATCAGTTCGCTTCTGGGAAAGGGAAAATTAAGAAAGCTGTATGATTTGGCCGAAAATCTGGGGTTGGATGTGCTGGTTGAGGTACATAGCGTGAAAGAATTGGATAAGGCGCTGGATATTGGCGCGCAATTTATAGGTATAAATAACCGTAATTTAAAGGATATGAGCATTGATAGGAAAACAGTTTATAATATTTTAAATTACAGCAAAAATAAAGATTTATCTGATAAAATTTTCGTATGTGAGAGCGGCGTGGAAAATATTGAATATATTAAAAGCCTGTTTTTGAGCGGAATAAATACTTTTCTGATTGGTGGGTATTTTATGATAAGTAAAAATTTAGAAAAAACTTTAAGCATTATGGAACTTGAACTGAAAAGGGAGAAACTATTATAGAAAAAAAAGTAAATATATAATGGAGTTAGAGCATGGTCTGGATAAAGATATGTGGAATTACAAATTTAGAGGATGCAAAAAGTGTATCTGAATTGGGAGTAGATGCTGTAGGATTTGTCCTGTCTGCTGATAGTCCCAGAAAAGTAGAAGCCATAACTGCATATAGTATAATTGGAGCGCTGCGGGCAAAGGAAAATAAAATTTCAATGGTAGGAGTATTTGTAAACGAAGAAATTAGAAAAGTTCTTAATAACTGTAGAAGTCTAAGGTTAGATTATATACAGCTTTCAGGTGATGAAGACTGGGATTATTTAAAGGATTTAAGAGAAAAAGCTAAGGATATAAAAATTATAAAGTCAATAAGAATTAAAAGTAAAGATGAATCTTATAGGGCTAAGATAAATAAAAAGGTGGACAAGTTAAAAGAATATGCAGATTTTATTCTGCTGGATAACTACAGTAAAAGTGTTTACGGAGGGACAGGAGTGCCTTTTAACTGGGATATTGTAAAAGATTATTCCGGGGAAATTCCTGTTATAATATCCGGCGGACTTGATGCGGAAAACGTGAGGCAGGCGGTAGATATTGTAAAACCGTTTGGCGTGGATGCATCGTCTAAATTAGAAATTTATCCTGGTAAAAAGGATATGGATAAAGTTACTGGATTTATAAATGCTTTAAAATAGGTTATATAAGGTATACGTTCGCAAATGAAAAAAGATGAAAAAAAATTAAAAAAGGCAAATAGCAGTTTCAGGGAAAAAGAATACCGGAGCTATGGAAATGGATATTTTGGGACATTTGGAGGTATATATGTTCCGGAGACTCTGGTCAGCGCTTTGAAGGAGTTGGAAAAAAATTACTTTAAGTATAAAAAGGATAAAAAGTTTAAAGAAGAACTCTCATTTTATTTAAAAAACTATGTGGGAAGACCCACACCCCTTTATTATGCAGAAAGACTTTCTAAAAGACTGGGCGGAGCCAGAATATATTTAAAAAGAGAAGATCTCTGCCACCTTGGAGCTCATAAAATTAATAATACTGTTGGTCAGGTACTTCTTGCCAGAAAAATGGGGAAAAAATTTATAATTGCAGAGACCGGCGCAGGCCAGCATGGTGTGGCAACTGCTGCTGCAGCAGCACTATTCAATATGAACTGCAAGGTTTTTATGGGAAGCAAGGATATTAAAAGGCAATCTTCCAATGTATATAGAATGAAACTAATGGGTGCGGAAGTAATAGAAGTTTCTTCAGGGAGCAAGACATTAAAAGATGCAGTAAATGAGGCTATCCGCTACTGGGTATCAAGAGTGGATGATACTTATTATGTCCTTGGTTCAGTAGTAGGTCCTCATCCTTACCCCACTATGGTCAGGGATTTCCAGGTAATCATAGGAAAAGAAACTAAAAAGCAGATAATGGATATAGAGGGAAGGCTTCCTGATTATATTGTAGCCTGTGTTGGCGGCGGGAGTAATTCCATTGGAATATTTTACCCCTTTTTAAAGAATGCGGATTTTGTCAAACTTATAGGAGTGGAAGCAGGAGGTAAAGGTATTAAAAGCAAGAAGCATGGAGCAACTTTAGGATATGGAGATAAAGGAATATTCCAGGGTGCCTTCAGTTATGTGCTGCAGGATGATTACGGACAGATAGAAGAGGCATATTCCATAGCAGCCGGGCTTGACTACCCCGGAGTCGGTCCAGAGCACGCATATCTGAAAGAAAAAGGAATAGTAAAATATGAGTATGTCCTGGACAGCGAGGCCCTGGAGGCATTTAAGACATTATCAATATGCGAAGGGATAATTCCTGCTTATGAAACCTCTCATGCTCTGGCTTATGTAGAAAAACTGGCTCCGTCATTGGGCAAAGATAAAGTGATTATTGTTAATCTGTCCGGGCGGGGAGATAAAGATATTGGTAATAAATAAAGACAGCACAATGGAGAGAATTTATGTATGATAGCAAGGGCAGCCCTATAGATAGGGTTTTTAAAAAATTAAGAAAAAACAACCAGAAAGCCTTTATTCCATTTATAACCTGTGGTTTTCCCAGCCTTGATGGCTTTTTTAGTTTATTTGAAACCCTGGATAAAAATGGGGCAGATATAATAGAAGTAGGTATTCCATTTTCAGATCCACTGGCTGATGGTCCGGTTATTCAGACTACTTCAAAGATTGCCCTGGAAAACGGGATAAACACAGATATTGTCTTTAATTCAATAATTGAAATAAGGAAAAGTAGCAATACGCCTATAGCCATTATGACTTATTTTAATACCATTTACCATTACGGGACCGGGAGGTTTTTAAAAAAAGCTAAAGAAGCAGGAGTAAATGGACTTATAGTTCCCGACTTGCCGCTGGAAGAATTTACCTCCTACAGGAGCTATTTTAACCGGGTAAATATTGATAATATTATGTTTGCTTCTTTGACCTCCAGTAAAGAAAGGTTATCTGCCATTGCGGCGCAAGGCAGGGGATTTGTATACTGTGTTTCATTAAAAGGGGTCACCGGGATTAGAAATAGTATAAACCCGGAAGTTATAGATTTTTTAAAGAACTTAAAAGGAATAACCACTCTACCCCTGGCATTAGGCTTTGGTATCTCCAACAGGGAACAAATTAATCAGATTAAAAGCTATTGTGATGGAATTATAGTAGGAAGCAAAATATTAACCCTGATTCTGGAGGCAGATAGCTTTAAACAGGGTATTAAGGAAGTAGAAAATTTCACCTCAAGTGTGAGCGATATACTAAAAGTTTATAAAATACCAGGATAATTTATATCAAAATAATGCTAGATTTTGATAAAGAGAAAGAAATTAAAGATTTAGTAGTAAGCATTGTAAGTTACAATAGTTTAAGTTTTTTAAAGGAATGCCTGGATTCTATATTAAAAGATCCCCCGGCATTTAATTATGAAATTATAGTTGTTGATAATGCCTCTACTGACGGCACTGGTGAATTTGTAAAAAAGAATTATCCAGAAATAATCTTAATTCCAAATAGCAGGAATATTGGATTTGCCGCGGCTAATAATAGAGCTATAGAAAAATCCTGTTCAAAATATGTGCTTCTGATAAATAGCGATTGCATGGTTTACAAAAAGTCACTGGGCAGTTTAGTGGAATTCATGGAAAAAAATCCTGAAGTTGGGATAGCAGGACCAAAAATAGTTAATAGTGATGGAACCATTCAGTTCTCCTGCAGAAGGTTTCCTTCTGTATTCAATGCTGCTGCTCATACCATACTTACAGATATCTTTCCCAATAACCCTTTTTCAAAAAAATATAAACTTGCTGACATCAGCAGGGATAATCCTTTTAAAGTAGACTGGGTTTCAGGGTCCTGTATGATTATAAGAAGAAAAGCTTTAGAAGATACAGGGATTCTTGATGAAAATTATTTTATGTATGTTGAAGATCTGGATATTTGTTATAGGATGTGGCAAAAGAATTGGGAAGTATATTATTATCCTGAAGCTGAAATAATGCATTATATTGCAGGCAGCAGCGATAGTGGGAAAATTAAAGCAAGTTTCAGAATGCAAAAAAGTGTATTTTATTTTTTCTGGAAAAATTATAGAAGGAGTTGGAAAATTATTCTAATACCACCGCTGGCACTGACTCTTGGGTTCAGGTTGTTTCTTACAATTATAAAAAGTGCTTTTTCAGGACAAAGATAATGTGACTTTATAGACATTTGATAGAGTTTAGATTTTTTATATTTAAGATTTTATATTAGAATAATCACTAAAGTAAAAATAGTTACGAGGGAGAATACGCTTTTGAGAATTTTAATAACAGGCATTGCAGGATTTGCCGGCAGGCATCTTACCACATACCTGACAACGGAAGATAATCATGAAATTCTAGGAATTGACCTTAATTTTAAAAATTTTAATTCAGATAATTCCTCTGGCAAAATAGAGCTTCTTGAAGCAGACTTAACAAATAGGCAAAGAATTTTCAGTATTATAAAAAAATTCAAACCGCAGCAGGTCTATCATCTTGCAGCGCAGAGTTCGGTTAGTTATTCATGGGAGAATCCTGTAGAAACTTTCAGGATTAATGTTTTGGGAGGAATAAATATCCTGGAGGGCCTTAAGGTTTTTTGTCCCTGCTGCAGGATTCTTATGGTATGTACTGCTGAAGAATATGGAGAAATTGATAGTGGGAATAAAGCGATTGATGAAAATTTCAGGATTTATCCTCAAAATCCATATGCTATTAGTAAATCAGCTCTGGATTTTTTCTCTTCTGTTTATTATAGTGCATACAAACTTCCGGTATATATAAGCAGGTCATTCAACCATATCGGCCCGGGCCAGTCAGAAAAATTTGTTGCTTCAGATTTTGCCAGGCAGATAGCCTTAATAGAGAGTGGCAGTCAGCACCCGGTAATAAGTGTTGGCAATCTCCAGTCTCAGCGGGATTTTTTAGATATACGGGATGCAGTTAAAGCATACAATTATATAATAAATAAGGGAAGTGAGGGGCAGGTTTATAATGTTTGTTCAGGTAAAAAACAGAAGGTTTCAGATTTGCTTGATATTCTTATATCATTAAGCACAAGGTCAGATATTAAAGTGAAGATTGACAGAAGAAAATTCAGGGCAATTGATGTTAAAATTATGTATGGAGATAACAGCAAATTAAAAGCCCGGACTGGCTGGGCTTCCCTGTATTCTATTGAGACATCACTTAAGGATACACTCAATTACTGGAGGCAGAATGCTGGATTACAGGTCTAAATTAAAGGTGGAAAGGAGTTAGATTGAAGGCAGTAATATTAGTTGGTGGGGAAGGAACGAGATTACGTCCAATTACCTTTTTAAATCCAAAATCAATGCTGCCGCTTATAAATAAGCCTTTCATGGGAAATTTTATTTTTTGGCTTAAATCTCACGGGATTAAAGATATAATCTTTTCTACCGGACACCTTCCGGAGATTTTTAATAATTATTTTGGAGATGGCAGTAAGTTTGGATTAAAACTAACCTATGTTAATGAGGAAAAACCGCTGGATACATGTGGAGCAGTAAAAAATGTAGAGAAATATTTAGGCAGCGACCGTTTTATGGTATTCAATGGTGATATTCTTTCTTCACTGGATTTGACTGATATGATAGTTTTTCACAAGAGGAAAAAAGCAGATATAACCATATCTCTGACCCCTGTTGAAGATCCTACATCTTATGGGCTGGTACCTATCGATAATGAGGGGAAAGTTAAGCAGTTTATAGAGAAGCCAGGTCAGAAGGAAATTACTACTAATTTAATTAATGCAGGGATGTATATTATCGAACCATATATGATGAAGTTAGCGCCAGAAGGTAAAAATTATTCTTTCGAAAGAGGACTTTTCCCCAGGGCTTTATATGAAGGATATAAGATTTATGGATATGTTTCAGGCTCCTACTGGCTGGATGTCGGAACTCCTCAAAAGTATTTGAAGGCTCATTATGATATTTTAAATAAAAAGGTAAATTTTAAATTTCCATATAAAGAGGTGCTGGAAAATATATATATAGGAAAAGGTTCAAGGTATTTAAAAAATAATTTTGTCTCCGGGCCGCTTGTTATCGGTGAGAGAACTGAGATAGAGAGGGGTGCTAAAATAATGCCGCTTACGGTAATTGGAAATGACTGTTTTATCTCTGGAGGAACTGAAATTTCACAAAGCATAATTTTTAACAATTGTAAAATTGGGAAGAATTGCCTTATAAAAAAATCTATAATTTCAAATAATGTAGTGATCTATGATAATGTAAGCGTCGAAGGTTACTCCGTAATTGGAGATAATAGTAAAATTGAAAAGAATAATGTTTTAAAGGATGGCATTAAGATTAATGTAAATTCCAATATCCCTGAGACACAAATTACTTTTTAAACTTTAATTTATATAATAAAATTCTTTTTAAAAATTTTAAGAGAGGAGACAACAGTGAGAGCACTTGTTACTGGAATTACCGGTCAGGACGGGTCCTATCTGGCTGAGTTCTTACTGGACAAGGGGTATGAAGTTTATGGGATGGTAAGGCGGTCATCAGTTGAGAACTTTAACAGAATAGAGCATATAAGAGATAAGTTGAAGTTTGTCCAGGCTGATCTTTTAGACCAGTTATCTATAATAGATGCAATAAAAGAATCGAGACCTGAGGAGATATACAACCTTGGTGCTATGTCATTTATACCTATATCCTGGAAGCAGCCGGTGCTCACCGGTGAATTTACAGGATTGGGAGTAACCAGGATGCTGGAAGCGGTGAGACATATGAATAAGAATGTAAAATTTTACCAGGCTTCCAG
>JAUWQC010000154.1 GCA_030611285.1 bacterium
TTTTTTCTAGGCAAGATTTTATATGAAAGTGATGTGTCCAAGACTATGATTAAAAAGAAAAAAGGTAATTATAAGAATTATAAACAGGTGGAAGAAGATTCTGGTAATGGGCAGGATATTGAGGAAATGGTGGAATATAAAAAGCCTGGTAAGAAAGTGCCAAAAGGTACTTTTAAAAAAAAGGTAAAAGAAGAAATTGAGGCAGAGGAACTTGAGGAAGAAATAGAGCTCCTGAGGAAAGAACTGGAAAATTATAAAAAGATTGAAGAGGAGTATCTTAATAGAATTAAAAGATTACAGGCAGATTATGATAATTATAGAAAAAGAACCTTCAGGGAACATCTGGAGCATATAAAAAGGGCAAATAAAGATTTAATAGAAAAACTTCTTCCTGTAATTGATAGCTTTGAAATAGCCCTTGATGCCGGAAAAAAAGTGAAAAAAGGAGACGGCGGTTTTTTAAAGGGCGTAGAAATGATTTATGAGAATTTAATGGAGCTTCTAAAGAAAGAAAATGTCAAAATTATTAATCCAAAAGGTGAGGAGTTCAATCCGGAGATTTGCGAAGTAGCAGTAACCGAAGTGGTGGAAGGCGTCGATGAAGGGATTGTGCTGGATGTTATAAGAAAAGGCTATATGATAGATAATTTTTTAATAAGACCTGCAGTAGTAAAAGTTTGCAAAAAAAAGCAAGATAAGAGTAAAAACTAAAGAAACGATTTTAAAACAGAAACTTATACATCCACCCTGGTATTGCACCTATTTTTTTTAATTAAAATAAGAAACATTTACAAAAATAGAAAGCGGTGGGTATTTGTATAGAATTGTAAAAAAAGAGAAGCTGGTAAAAGATATAGACAGATTTTATCTTAAAGCTCCGCTAATAGCTAGAAAAGTAAAAGCGGGACAGTTCGTGGTTATCAGAATAAATGAAGATGGAGAAAGGATCCCCTTAACTATCGCAGATTATAACCGCAGTAATGGGATAATAAATATAGTTTCTATGAGAGTGGGAAAGACTACCGCTTTGCTTTCCAGTTTAAAAGAAGGTGACAGTATAATGGATGTTGTAGGTCCGCTGGGTAATGCTTCTGAGATTGAAAATTTTGGAAGAGTGATCTGCGTTGGAGGTGGAGTGGGGGTGGCCCCAATTTTCCCTATAGCCAGGGAATTAAAAAAGATTGGCAATTATGTAATCTCCATTATCGGCGCCAGGAGTAAAGACCTTCTTATCTTAAAAGAAGAGATGAAAGATATATCTGATGAACTGTATATCTGCAGCGATGACGGTTCCATAGGATATCATGGTTTTGTATCAGATTTTTTAAAAGAGTACCTGGAGAAAAATTTAACCGGCAATGCAGATAAAAGAAAGGATATTGCGAGGGTGATTGCTATTGGCCCGGCTCTTATGATGGCTGCTGTAACTAGAGTGACCGAACCTTTTAACATAAAGACCATAGTGTCTCTGAATTCCATAATGGTTGATGGAACGGGAATGTGCGGGGCCTGTAGAGTAGAAGTGGGAGGAAAAACTAAATTTGTTTGCGTGGATGGGCCAGAGTTTGACGGGCACCAGGTAAATTTTGATCTTCTTCTTTCAAGGCAGAAGACATACTGTGAGCATGAGAAGGAGTGCATGGATCTTTATAAACATAAATGTGGGCTGCTGGAGTGATAATATGGTTGATTAGCTGCAGGAAGAACACTTAAAAAAATGACAAAAAAGACAGACAAGAGGAATATAAAAAAAGAAAAGATTTCACGGGTGGCTATGCCCGAACAGGACCCTGAGAAACGGAAAAAGAATTTTTATGAAGTTACTCTGGGATATACTGAAGAAGATGCATTGCGTGAAGCATCAAGATGTCTCCAGTGTAAAAATCCTGAATGCATAAAAGGCTGTCCGGTAGAGATTGACATAAAAGGTTTTATTAAGTTAATCCAGGAGAAGAAATTTAGTGAGGCTCTGGGAAAGATCAGAGAACGGAATAGCCTTCCGGCTATATGCGGTAGAGTATGTCCTCAGGAAGATCAATGCGAAAAGGTATGTATTCTGGGCATTAAGGATGACCCGGTAGCTATTGGAAGGCTTGAACGATATGCAGCAGACCGGGAATTAAAAAGAAAAGCTCAAAGGTTAAAAGAGTACACCTGGTCGGAGATTACCAAACAGTGCGCCAGAGAAAAAATAGCAATAATTGGGTCTGGTCCTGGTGGGCTTACCTGTGGGTCAGAATTAGCCAAACTGGGTTATAGGGTTACTATATTTGAAGCTCTGCATAAACCGGGAGGAGTTTTAGTTTATGGTATCCCCGAATTCAGGCTTCCCAAGGAAATAGTAAGAAGAGAAATAGATTATGTAAGGAGTCTGGGGGTTAAGATTGAAATAAATATGGTGATGGGAAAAATTTTAACCCTGGATGATTTATTTAGCGAAGGATTTAAGGCAGTTTTTATAGCTACTGGAGCGGGCCTTCCATATTTTATGGGTATCCCTGGAGAAAATCTGAATGGAGTGTATTCTGCTAATGAATATCTCACCCGGTCAAACTTGATGAAAGCTTATAAATTTCCCCGGTGTGATACTCCGATTGTCAGAGGAGACAAAGTTGCGGTAGTTGGTGGGGGAAATGTGGCAATGGACTCAGCCAGAGTGGCAAAAAGGCTGGGGGCAAAACATGTATATTTGATATATAGAAGAAGTGAAGAAGAAATGCCTGCCAGAAATGAAGAAATAGAGCACGCCAGAGAAGAAGGAATTGAATTCAAGCTGCTGGCCAGTCCCGTTGAGATAATAGGAAAGGATGGTTGGGTGCATAAAGTAAGATGTATCAAAATGAAATTAAGAGAGCCAGATGACTCTGGCAGGAGAAGGCCAGTTCCTATAGAAGGTTCGGAATTTAATATAGAGGTAAAGGTGGTAGTAATGGCTATAGGACAGGGTCCCAATCCACTTCTTACATCTACTATTCCACGATTAGAGCTTACCAGATGGGGGAATATAAAAGCTGATTCGGCGACCGGAAAAACAAATATAGAAGGTGTTTTTGCAGGTGGAGATATAGTTACCGGTGCTGCCACGGTTATACTGGCCATGGGTGCCGGGAAAAATGCGGCTGAAGCTATTGATGAATATGTAAGAACAGGCATCTGGTAACGACTATTATAAAGCAATAGGACTAATATTCTAAAATTTTTGAG
>JAUWQC010000206.1 GCA_030611285.1 bacterium
CTCTTATGTGTTTCATTCCTGCTGATTGAGCAATTTCAATATCACTTTTCATAAGCACCTCTCATTTTTCCAAGTTAAATATTTAATAAAAAAAAATACACCACTGAATTATATAAAAATTACTAACCTGTTACAAATTAAATTAAAATGGAAAGACAGCCCCTAAAAACCACCTTTCCATTTCTTTTTTTGTGTTTATTCTTTTATTTATATACCTTATATATTCCAGATAGATTACCTCGTTTTTACTCGCAACAGCTATAATACTATATCTCGCTTGCAGCAAGCGTCACTATAGTTTCTTCATCTGATTCCATAATCATAACAAATACACTATAGGTGCCGTTATCAGCAGAAATGTTAAAAGTGCTTTCACCGCCACTATCACTTGTAAATTCACTTTCGTTTTCCCAGCCTTTCAGCTCGCTCTTATACCAGTCAAATACTGTACTTCCCGGATCACTGGTTGATGCGCTAATTGAAAAAGTATCCTTTCCATCTGCCGTACTTTTCCAGGATGTTCCAATTTTCATATCAGGGTATACAGGTACTACTTTTGGGAAATCATCAGGCAGATCTACACCTTCTCCCATAGTCATCTCACCTTCATCTGTCTTTATACTTACTCCTTCCTCACCTATATCAACCTCAGCCTCTCCGCCTTCACTTTCAATAGCTTTTTCAATAACTCCCTCGGTAACCTTTTCTGCAACTTTTTGCCCTAGATTAAAACATCCACTGACAGAAAACAGCATAAAAATTGTCATACTTATTACTGCTGCCAGCGCTACTATCTTTTTCATTTTAAATCTCCTTACTATTTTTAATATTATAATTTTTATTAAAGTGTCTATCATTTTATCAAAATAATACTTTTTATAAAGCATAAAAAAATTATACTTAAAATATCTTATACACTTTATTTCTTAACATCTAATTTATAAAAACTCATAAAGGCTTCTTGTGGTATTTCAACTCTACCAATTCTTTTCATTTTTTTCTTCCCTGACTTTTGCTTTTCCAGTACTTTTCTTTTCCTGGTTATATCTCCTCCATAAAGTCCTGCAGTAACATCTTTTCTAAATGAAGCTATTCTTTCTTTAGCTATTATCCCCTTCCCAATTGCTGCCTGTATGGATACCTCAAAGTTCTGCCTTGAAATCAGTTTTCTTAGCCTTTGAGTTATCTCCCTGCCCATCTGATAGGCCTTTTCCTTATGAATTATAGTAGACAGTTCATCAACCTTTTCCCCGGCAACTAATATATCTAATTTTACCATATCAGAAGGTCTGTATTCTAAAAATTCATAATCCAGTGAAGCAAATCCTGAAGTTATTGATTTTAAGAGATTAAAAAAATCCACAATTATTTCTGAAAGAGGCATGGTATATTTAATTTCCACTCTTTCCGGCGAGATATACTGCATATCCTTAAAATTGCCCCTTTTCTGGTTTGCCAGATTCATTACATCCCCGATATAATCTTTTGGAGTAATTATAGTTGCTTCTACATATGGTTCTTCTATTTTTAATATTTTCTCCTGAGGTGGAAAGTCTGAAGGTCTCTTTACTTCAATCATCGAATTATCGCTTTTAGTTATTTTGTAAGCTACATTTGGCGCCGAGATTAATATCTTTGATCCATATTCTCTTTCAAGTCTTTCCCTTACGATTTCCATATGCAGCATCCCTAAAAAGCCACATCTAAAACCAAAACCAAGCGCACTGGAAACTTCAGGGACAAAGTCCAGAGAAGAATCATTTAGTGAAAGCTTACCCAGGGCATCTCTTAAATTTTCATAATCCCCACCCTCTACAGGAAACAGCCCGGAGTAAACCATAGGTTTCGGCTTCTTATATCCATGCAGGCTTTTTTCTGCAGGATTTTTTAAAGCAGTAATGGTATCACCTACCATTATGCTTCCTACTTCTTTAATCCCGGTAATAATGTAACCCACTTCGCCTGCAGTCAGCATCTCCTTCTCTATCATATCAGGACCAAATATACCCACCTCTTCGACTTCACTTGTAAGATTTTCTCCTATAAATTTAATTTTATTACCTTTATTTATAGAGCCGTTTACAACCCTTATAAGGACTACCACTCCTCTGTAAGAGTCATAATGTGAATCGAAGATTAACGCCTGAAGCTGACTTTCAGGGTCTCCATCCGGGTGTGGTATATCAGTCACTATTCTCTCCAGTATTTTCTCAATTCCATAGCCGGTCTTTGCGCTGACCTTAAGTATTTTCTCTTCTTTGACTCCCAGTACACTGCCAAGCTCCATTGCAACCTCATCAATTCTTGCACTTTTCAGGTCAATCTTATTAATAACCGGAATAATCTCCAGGTTATTACTAACCGCCAGATAAACATTAGCCAGAGTTTGCGCCTGTATTCCCTGGGAAGCATCAACAACCAGTATTGCCCCTTCGCAGGCAGCCAGCCTTCTGGAG
>JAUWQC010000222.1 GCA_030611285.1 bacterium
AGTAACAGAGGAAGAAGTTCGCCAAGCCATTGCCGATGGTGCTAAAACTTTAAGGGAAATGAAGATGATCACAAGGGCTGGAATGGGGTTGTGCCAGGGGAGAACGTGCAGTAAAATTATATCTCGCATCCTAGCTGAAGAAATTGGGAAATCATTAGGTGAAATTAAACCCGCTGGGTACAGACCTCCATTGAGGCCGATAACTTTGGATACTTTAGCAAATATACAATCGGAAAAATAATAAAGGCCAAATAACAGAGTTAACTAAGAAACATAATTAGTAATTTTAAATGTGAATTTAAGGACGATTTTTGTCTATAAAACCTTTTGGTTTTGACTGTATAGAAACTAATTAAAATAGCATTTAGACGATTTAAAATAGTGCCTTATAGATATATTTTAATAAAAATTACAAAAAACAAGGGGGTAAAGAAAATGATTGTGATTGATGGTGACGTACACATATCTTCCGAATCAGACATAAATCAAAATAAAATTACCTCGGAAGAACTATTAAAGATTATGGAAGAAAACCAGGTAGATAAAGTTTTACCTTCGCCAAAGTTATCTTATACTCGACAAGTTAAAGACGATAATAAAGCTATAGCTGAAGCTCAGAATAAATATCCTAATAAAATAATTGGAGTTGGAGGTATAAATCCAAGATTAGGAATAGAAAGTTCGTTAGAAGAATTAAATATCTGTATAAAAAAATACAAATTTAAAGCTATCAAATTTAATGGTGCTCGTGATGATTATTATATTGATGATAAAGAATTAACATACCCCTTTTTTGAAGAGATGTCTTTAAAAAATATCATTCTTATTTTACATTCTGGTGCTGATGAACCAGATAAAACACACCCCTGGAGGGTAGCCAGGATAGCAAAAGATTTTCCTAACCTGAAGATTCAAATGAACCATCTCGGAGGCGTTAGGAAACCAGGTTTATATGAAGCTGCAATAGAAGCAGCTACAAAACACGATAATATTTTTCTTGTTGGAAGCGAAGCTGACCCCAAAGCAATTATAAAAGCGATTGATGTTTTGGGTGCCGAGAGAGTTGCTTATGGTAGCGATGCACCATTTGTTCTGATGAATGTTGCACTGGCAATATACGAGACAATTCTCAAGAAGTATTCCAGTTCGGAAAAAGAGCTTATTATGGGTTTAAATTTGAAGAGAGTATATGATCTTTAAATTTTTAATCTCTTAGGGTTCAATTCCCCGCAGCTCTGCTGCGATTAATAAATGTGAAAAAAGATCGAAAAAGAATATAAAAAATTATACAATAAGCAAATTAGCTTGCTTTAGAGGCAAATAGATACCTCGTAGCTCTGCTGCGAGGAGTTTCATAAAAACCCGCTAATATTTATGAATGCAGGGAGGGAAAAAATAATTGTGAATAATCAAAAAGCAATAGATAAAGCAGAAATATGCATAATCGGAGCTGGAATTTTTGGGATATGTTCAGCTTTTTTCCTGGCAAAAAGAGGGCACAAAGTAATGATAATTGATAGGGCTTATATTTCTCAAAGAGCATCAGGTGCTAATGCTGGGAGCCTTGCACTTCAGAATAAGCATCCCCTTAAGTTGCTTTCTTTAGCAAGAAAGGCGATAGATGTTTGGGATTATTTTGGGAAAATCGATAAAAATATAGAGTATAAAAGATGTGGGGGATTTCGAGTAGCGGAAACAGAAAGCGAAGCTAATAAATTAAAAGAAGCAAAAAGGGAAATAGAAACATTAGGCTTAAATGTGGAATATCTAGAAGGAAAAGAATTGTTTAGGGCAGCTCCCTATCTATCTAAACATTTATATGCTGCTAATTATTGCGAGCTTGATGGATTTGCTAATGCTCGAACTGCTGCCGGAAGGATTGCTAAACTTGTCATAAAAGAAGGTGTAAAATTTATTTTACATAATCAGGTTAAGCAGATAAAAGTAAAATCTAATTCAATTATACTGGAAACCAGTCTGGGTAGATATGAAACAGAAAAGTTAATATTAGCCCCTGGAGTATGGATGAATAAGCTTTTAAACAGTTTAAGAATTAATATTCCTATTGATCTATTTATTAATCAATTAATGGTTTCAGCGCCAGAAAGACCTGTTATAAAACATATAGTAACCCATGTAAATGGCGGTTTATCAATTAAACAATTTGATATAGGTACAATAGTTATAGGTGGAGGATGGCGGGGCACAGGTAGCCTGGTTAGAGATG
>JAUWQC010000166.1 GCA_030611285.1 bacterium
CACTTCCTTTTCAGGATCATAATAGCGGTAATAATTTCCAGAAGTAGCCACTGCCTTATCTGCAAAAGCAAATGTTGGAAGTGGTTCAATATCAGTATCTACATTATCTAAATCATCAGGATTTTCCAGTTCAACCGTCCAGCTGGTCCCATCCGGTTTTGTACCCATTGCATATAAATCACCACCGGCGTTAATAAGAGCCTGCTTGATATCAAACTCTTTTAGAACTTCCATTGCCTCGTCAACAGCATAACCCTTTGCTATTGCGTTTAAAGTTACAGCCATGCCTTCCTTTTCAAACTCTATTCTATCTGCCGAAACTTTTAATTTATCTGAACCAATAACAGCAAGTGTCTCTCCTATTTTTTCAGCCTGAACTTCTTCGCTCTCCTTCCACAGCCCTCCGCTCCAGAGATCGAGCAGAGGCTGTACAGTTATATCAAAACAACTACCTGAGATATTGTAATAATAAAGGGAAGCATTTATCAGATCCAGAAACTCAGGTGATGGATCATCAAGATAACCATTTCTGTTAAGAAATGATACCTCACTGTTCTCATCATAAATTGAGGCTATGTCCTCAATTTCTTTTATTCTGTCAAATGCAGTATTAATAGCTTTATTTCCGGTATATTCATTTGAAAATACGGTTATACTTACGTAAGTCCCCATCATATCCCGCGTTTTCTCTATCCTTCTAATGATGCTGAATTCACAGGAGACAAGTGATAGAAGTAAAAAAATGGTTATAAAAAAAACACTTAATATTGAAAGTGTTTTTATTTTTCCGTAAAAAAATTGCACCAGTACCCCTTTTTTAAATAATTTATAATGCTTTTTCTTATAGTTAAAAGTCCTTATCTAATTTATCCAGCGATCTTCTGAGCTTGAGCACAAGCGAGTCTTTGGCCAAACTCACATCATTATATTTTATCGGCCGATCTTTTTCCATATCATTTTTTAATACACAACCCTGGGAAAGACCAATCGGCAGTAAACCTTCCTGTTTTGCCTTATTGTATTCCTCAATAAGACCGTAAACCGTATATCTTCCAATACCATCAATCATATCACCGGCTTTCAGGTCTTTCTTTGCTATAGTTATAACCTCCGATATTAGGCCGCAGTCCGGAACTATAGTAGGCTCACCATAAAAATAAGCTCTGGCAATGGATAAAGGGGTTTCAATACTGGTAAGATGATAGGGTCTGTAAATCAGATAATATGGTCCGCTTCCCAGCATTAGATATTCAAGGTCAGCCCGTATCATCTTATTTTTAGTGGTATAGACCAGAAATACACCCGGAGCAAGATCTCCAATTACAAAATCCACCACTCCTTTTCTGGACAGTATCCCTCCGTCTCTCTTTAACCTGAATACATTCAGTAAGTCTTTTATATCAGCTCTAGGTCCATGCATCCCCCGGCAATCCGGAACCAGACCGGTTGAATTGGAAAGGCACGCCATCTCTATCATTGATTTTGTACCGTCCACAAAGGAAGTCATCATATGTGCGCTTGAACCCTTGCTTTCGGCATAATCCTTAAGTGTAGTCGGATTTGCGTATCTATCCAGAGGATTATTTTTCCCTTTCCCCGCTGCAATAACCTCAAGTCCAAGTGCATCTACAAAATCATATAGCTCTTTTAGCGCAGCCGGTTCATCTCCTGCTGAAACTGTATACACCACTCCAGCCTCATCCGCCATCTTTTTAAGCAGCGGTCCAATAGTTACATCTGCCTCTACATTCAAGGTCACTATATGTTTTTTACATGATATGGCATTGGATGCTATATATGCTCCGGCTTCAGGACTGCCTGTTGCATCTACTATTACATCCACATCATCAAGAACAAACAATACCGCAAGGTCATCTGTCACTATAAGCTTATCCTCTCCTGCCAGCTGGTTTAATTTTTCCTTTATACTAATATCTAACCTGTTGTCTTCTATGGTGATCCTGCTTATATTATTATTTTCTAAATTTATCTTATTCTTACTTTCAACCAGTACAATCTCATCGTAACCAATGTCCAGCTCTTTCAGGATACCGGTAATTCTACTTATATCCCGGTTTACCACTGCAAGAACCTGCATGCCATCCAGTTCCCTTATATGTGACACCAGACCTCTTCCCATCTGACCCACTCCGGCTATGGCAACTTTTATGGATTTCCCATTGCTTGCAAGATTTTTAAGTTTTTTATTAAGGCCGAGCACAAACTCCTCCTAAAAAAGAAAAAATATTCTAAAGGCAAACAGAAGTAATTATATTACAATCTAATTTATCAATAAACCATAAATGTTTTAAAGTCTATTACCCATCCGATTTTTTATCTCCTTATAGATCGCCTCCAGAGCGTTGCCTGCTTTCTCATTCCAGGTAGTATACGCCCTGCGGTCATAATAAGTCCTTCCCCTGTTTATAATGATATACCTTTTTGCCATAGCTGGTAGACTACTTACCGGAGTAACCTCCAGACTTGAACCAATAACAAGAAGTAGATTACAACCTTCAACCTCTGCAGTTGCCTCCATAAAACATTCTGGAAGCTCATCGCCAAATAAAACCACATCTGGCCTTAATATCCCCCCACAGCTGTCACACACCGGAGGTATAACCCCGCTTCTGACTTTCTCAACCAAAAGATCAAAATCAGTCTTTTCCCCGCAGGACATACAGTATCCTCCCATTAAATTTCCATGGACTTCATAGACCTTTTCTGAGCCTGCTTTTATATGAAGTCCATCAATGTTCTGTGTAATCACGCAGGACAGGTATCCTTCTTTTTCCATTTCTGCAAGGATATAATGTGCCCTGTTGGGCTTTGCGCTCTTTATTTCCTTAAGAAAACTCAGCATTGCCACTGCCTGCTTATAAAAACCCACAGGATTGCCATACAGCATACTGCTGGTCATAACTCCAGGGTCAAATTTTGACCATATACCTCCGGGGCTCCTGAAATCAGGTATTCCACTTTCCGTTGATACCCCTGCGCCAGTCAGCACTACAGTCTTGCCGCTTTCCAAGATTGCCTCTGCTATTTTTACTGGTTTTTTTGTATCCATCATTCTTAATAGCCAAATATGATATTATCTATTTTATATA
>JAUWQC010000018.1 GCA_030611285.1 bacterium
CCATCTAGATATATAGTCCAGGAATAATTGAAATACTGATTTTTTTATGGTGTCTTTGACTTTCCTTATAATTAAAAAACGATGGCCTTCTTCGGTCATCATTCTATATATAATCTTTTGACAGGCGAAATGGGATTTACCGGCTCCGGTTCCACCCTTCATTACCAAGTATCTATGGTGATCGTAGAGGTAGGGGATATATACCGGGTTTAAGAGGGATTCAAAATTGGTTACATCGATAATTGTTTCATTCATCTTTAATTCACGATATCAATACCAACAATTTTAACTTTAATAACTTCTGAATATGATATAAGTCTGCCTATATAAATCCATTCAGGTGCATCTTGGCATTTCTCTCCACCTTGTGGGCTGGGAATATGTATTATCCCACTAATAAATATATCTTCTTCATCTTCGCCAGGAAGTGTAAAGATATAACCATAATCTGGCTCGTCAAATTGCTTCCAATAAATTTCTACTTTTGCCCCAGGTCCTGGATTATTAATTTCTTCTATTTTTTTATTTTTACAATCAAATTCTATATATTCTGTTGGTTCTTTATATTTTTTAGTATATTCACGTTTTGCCGTTTCACAATCACAAGTCCCTATTTGTACATCCTCAATTAATTTCATTAATTCATTACTTGTTATTTTCATTTCCCTCTCCTTTTTCTTCTTCTTTCTTCCTTCCCAACACAATAACCTTCCTAGTTTCTTCATACTTCTCTGCCGGGTATGTTCCTTTTAATTTATAGGCGGTATCAAGATATTTATGTATAATAGCATAATCATCTATTGTTATAGGGGCTAACTTACCGACCGTTTTAGTGGAAGCTAATCCCTTTTGTAATATATCGGCAAGGAAAGCATCAGTCATTCCCATTTCGTTCAATAATTCATTTGTTGAAATGTCTACCTTTTGTAACATTCTGTAGCCATATTGCCGGGGATGTTTTGCATTTGGATTAACGACCAAATACGCCTGAGTTGCATTACCACTATTTTTAATATATGCGGCGATAAACTTTCGTTCCCGCAATGTCCATTTAAACTTTTTCCGCTTTAATTTCTCCATATAACGCTTTCCTTACATTCCCCAACATATTCTTTAACTAAAACCTTTGAAATATAAGGCATAAAAATTATTACTTTGGCTTTTATTGGGATGATTGAGCATCTGCACATGGGATGATCTACAAAATGTCTGTCTCTTTTTATGAAATAGTTTATATCATCAAAATTAAGTCTATCCATTTACCTACCTCTTTTCCATTTTATATTATTTAATTAATTTAATCAATTTATCCTATTATCTTAATCAAACTATCTAAATCATCGATTAGATAATATTCCCCTTTTTGAAATTTAATATTCCTCTCAAAGTCTACCTGGCCCGGACTTTGTTTTCCCCCTGGTTTTTTAATTTCAAGATATAAAGTCCGGCCGTTTTTAATAGCGATACGGTCGGGGATGCCATCAAAAGATCCTAGGCCTTGTAAGATGGGGAAATGATACCATCCCCGGAGATCAAGATATTGCTTGACCTGTGTCTTAATATCATTCTCGGATAGCTTAAACTTAAAACGTTTTAATATCAATCTGGATCAGTTCCCCCTACTTTAATATTTGCAATTTCTTCTTCGGACATCTGCTCTACTGGGATTTCTATAAGATCTTTTTTAATAATAAGATCTTTTTCTGATTTTATTTCAATCCAATGTTGTCTTGAACATTTTTCTTCCTCTTTTGGGTTCTCTAACTTCTCCAATCTATTAGTTATATCTGTCAACTGCCTTAAAACTCCTCTATTCTCTTTAATCATTTTATTTAACTCAACTTGATCCATTAGGTTTCACCCCCTTTATTTATTCTGATTCATTAGCAATCTTATATTTTACCGCCCTCTCTAACCAATCATTTATATATATAGCAAAATTCTTTATACCCCCTTCCTTCCCCGGATTATCTTTAAAATGCCCTCGGATCTTTATTAATTCAACCCCAACCTCTATAGTCGGAAATCTCTTTACCCAATCATCAATTAAATCCTCATCTATCCCATGCCAACTTAATAGTTCCTGGTCAAATTCTATATCATTGGCTGGTTTTTTTTCTAGGGATGCGGAAACTTGATTCCGCACCTCTTTAATCTCTTTCTCTTTTCTTTCATTCTTATCATTCTTACATTCTTGTATAATAGTGTCGCTTTTATTTCGCTTTTGTTTCGCTTTTAAATCGCTTTTGATGTCGCTTTTCGTGTCGCTTTTGTAATTTTCTAATCTCTGATAACCGTTGTAATTTAAGACTTTAATAATAAAACCTCGTGTCGCTTTTCGTGTCGCTATCATTGTCGCCGATTTTAGCCATCTAATACAGTGATCTATTTCATTTTTATTTGCCTTTGTTTTCTGCATGATCCACTCATATTTCATAAAGCAACTACCCCGGTTAAATTGCTTATTATCTTTATGGTTAACTTCATTAATCAAGTAAAACCATATCTTAAACCACTTATCCGGTTTGTTATAAAAGATATCGCTATCTATTGTTTGTCTTGCCCAGAGGGTAGCGCCGCCATTAATTTTTGCCATAATATATTAATCCTTTTTATTTTTTCCCTCTTTAAATATTTTAATACAGATATAGAAAGAAAACATATAACATGATGCTATAAATATAAAATATATCCAGAGTAAAATCTCTGTACTTATACTCATTCATGCACCTTAAAATATAATGACATCTTATGCCATTCACCTTTTGATGGAAATAAATCAATTTTAACATCATCAACGTATATAGTACCAACCCCATTTTTACAATATTTTAATAATGCTTTCCCTATATCTTCATATAATATTTTTTGAAATTTGGTCATGTATTTATCCTTTGCCATTATTGCTTTTTTAGCCATCTTAATTTACCCCCTAAATATTAAAGCATACAAAAAAGCCAACCATGAAGGGTAACCTGCCGCCGCAAAGTGGCAGGCAATGAAAACATGATTGGCCTCTTGTATGCTTTTATATTCTTTTTATTTGATAGTTTTATTTTCATATTTTTACCCTTAATAGCATTATATATTATTTTTTATCGGATGTCAAAATAGTGATTCTTCCCGGGGCCCCGGGCTATATGGTTTTTTTTGAAAGTATATTGCCACTCTGGGGACATGATAGGTCCTGTTCCCTATGAATACTCTTTTTACTACCTTATACTTTCCCGGGTCCGGATTCGGCATAATATATTTATGATAGACAATTAATAATCCACCTTCTTTTAATATTAAATCACATTGTTTTGTCCATTTCTTGTAATTCAATTTCCCAGTGCCATATAATTTTTTACTTTCTTCTTCGGAATATGGAGGGTCAGCCAGGATAACATCAAAAGAATTATGCTCAAAATATTTAGCTACATTATGGGCATCACACTCGAGGTCCGGACCAACTTCTTTTCTAATATCAACCCTAATGCCCAATTTATTCATACCGCAAAATAAATTAAGCAATCTAATAGATTGGTCCTCGAGGATATCCTCTGCCAATTCGATTAACCACTTTTCACAATATAAGGGCATACCGCCCTTATATCTATCCTTTTTCGGTCTTGGTAGAAACCAGGCAATATTTTTTTCTTGTGTTTTACTTTTATATCCCATAATTCCCCCTTATTTATTCGCCTCAAAAAATGCTTTTGCAAAACCAGCCGGAGTTATTGCTCTTTTACCAGCTTGCTTACTACTTGTAATTTCACTAATACTCGGTAAGCTTTTATTTGACTTAATCGAATTTTTCTTTGGTATATTAAAATATCCCCATAAATCAGTTTTCTTTGTGTAGGGGTCTCCAAAATCGCAAGGGTTAAATGTGAATACAGGTTTACCTAAAAATTGCCTTAAATATCCCATCGGATTTTCCATAGCCCAAAAAGCTAATTTATGCTCATAGCGGCATTCCCAGATAATATTTAAACAACCTATAACTAATTCCATACCATCTCTTAAATTTCTCGGAGTTTTGGCTCTCGTCTTGGCAAAACTAAATTGAGTGCAGACTGGTGCAGCCAGAATACCATAAACATCTTTTATTAAAACCATAAGATTTTCTTTATTCCCACCTTTAAAGATTATGTAATTAGCGAAAATCACTGTTTTTAATAAATCATAATATGGTAAGGTAACATTAATTACAATATAATCGGTTGAAGTCCATACGGTTATCATTTATTCATTTATCTCCTTTTTTTATGATCCTGCTCTGTATCTGTAATTGATATTTGATAAGGTGGCGCATTTTTTATTAATAACTTAACTGCCCCCAAAACCTTATTCTTTGTATCAACTTCTTTTTTGACCATATCATAACTTTTACCATTCCACCAACGAGCCATTATTTGATATCTCATTTAATACCCCTCTTTTTATAGTTTAATTATAGTTTAGAAAACACTATATAAATTACCGTTATCAGCCCGGAGTAAAATAGGTATACTATAAAACTCATCTTATTCGCCCCCCTCTATCAAATAAACTCTAACTAACTTCCGGCCCCACTCCTGGGCTTCTTCAATCGTATCGAAACATAAATCAATTTTCCAATCCTTTATCGCTGATCCTCTATCGTTACATTTGCCCCGGCCATAGCCCTCAATATAAACCGTCTGCCCCATACGAAGCGGTCCATTCTTATCATCAATAGCTATAGATCCCTTGCCGGCTATATCCCCTATAGCGGTAAAACCATCATCCCAGGGATAACAACTTTCCGGTCCCGGATAATAGGCGGTTGCCGTCATTAGATAATACTTCTGTTCTTGTGTTTCCGCCCCTGGTCCGGAAGCCACTAATAATAATATTATCATTAAGATCTCAATTAGAATGATCAGCTTTTTCAATTTCTGTATATCCTTCCTTCTTTAGATATTTAGCGATAGATTCTCTATTCGATTCATAGGCCGGCAACAGATAACCGCCAACAGTTTTTCCATCTTCTATTAAATCAATTGAAATAAAATCGGAATTTTCCTTATTCTTATGGATCTTAAATTGTTTTTTCATACCGGATAATCCTCTAATTTACACCAGCCCGGGATAATACCCCTATACACATTTTTTCTATTCATGATCCTGGCCTTACCGTTTTTCCTTAAATTCTTATGGTAGTAACATTTGAATCTTCCAGGTATTTTATAATCCGGCCATTCAAATTTATAGTGCTTACAACTATGACAACTTTCTATCTTTAACATCTTCATTATCTTATTCCCCCTTATTCTTTTCAAAATAAAATACTCCATCAAATGGCCTAACCTCTATAATCCCATAATCTATAGCTACCTTTGAAATATACTGATCACTTATTCTTTCATGTAAGATTTTTATTAATATCCTAAATCCTTCTAAATCTTGTTCTCTTTTATAATGATTGCACCTTCTGCAACTCGGCATAAGATTTTTGAAAGAATTTATTGCAGAAAGAGATATTTTAGGAATAAAATTATATGCTTCTCTCGCATATATCGATATCATGTGGTCAACCTGCATATCTTTATACTCCAAATCTTTCCCGCAATAGGCACAATGTTTGTTATATTTTAACCATACCTTTTGTCGTAATAAAGTTCTTTTATTCATCTATTCCCCCTTATCCATTCTTAACATCGTAACTTTCGCCTTTTTCATCTTCCCCTTTTTGGCCTGCCATTCCTTCCATTTAGCTTTAAGGGCCGGGATATCTGCACCCCAAACAAAAGCAGTATCGTAGGAATAATTGTAAATAATAACATGATAAGTAATCATTTCCTTAATCTGATCTTCTGTAACCCCTGCCCTTTTGGCTGCATCCTGAATCGAATATAATTTATTTCTGTAGATTTTCATATCTGTACCCAAAAATCATTATTCATATATTCAAAAAAAACATCGGCGCAATCCTGCAAGGTATCAATGCAGACCTCAAATAAATTAAGTGTAGAATATATATCTATTATACATATCGATGTTATAATTACCCAAACAATTAAAAGTATCATCATAATATCTTTAAATAATTGAACTTTATTTAGCATCTTTACCCCCCTTTATTTCTTTTAGTCCATCTTCCGTTAATAAGAATCTTCTTCCTGTTTGTATAAACCCATTCTTTAGACTTCTACACCTTCCACTTTTTCCATTACAAGGACTATACACAGGACACCATTTATCACAATCGCCTTTTTCTACAAATCTCTCATTTTCTTCACACCACATTTCCCCACCGATATCTCTTTTTGTTTCAAGTAATTCTATTTCTTTTAAGTCCTTGTCTAACTCATTTTTATAAAATGCTAATGTTTGAACTCCATCTGCATCCATACTTTCTACAAAATATTTCATTATTTTCTTTACCCCCTTAATTTTGATAATCATCCGGATCATCATCCCTGGAAGTTTCTTCCATCACAGTATCGCATTCCGGGCATCGCATCGGATCATGTGGATACCAGGATTGTACTTCCATGCTGTCTAAATTTCCGCATTCAGGACATTTGTAACATACCTCGAAACAACCCATATTATTTATCCCCTTTCATCCATTGCATTTTTAAGATCTTCGATCCTATAATCGAAACTGACATGATCCCATTCCTCTGATATTTTCTTTGTTACTTTGATATTATCCAAGAAAACATGACCTTTTGAAACGTGATCTATTAATTCTCTAAACCATTCCACACGCTTGTCAAATATTAATATAGGTTTTTTCTTCATTCTAATTTTATCCCCCCTCAAAATTCTAATTTCTTCTTCCATTGGTTACCCCCTATTCTAATTTAAAATAATAATTCCGGAGTAGCCTTTATTCGCCTTCTGGCTATCTCGCAATATTCTTCACTTATTTCTATGCCTATATATTTACGCCCTAATTCTTTACAAGCTACTGCGGTAGTGCCTGATCCGAGGAAAGGGTCAAAAATGATGTCATTTTCTTTAGTATATTTTCTTATGATATATTTGATAAGTTTTAATGGTTTTTGTGTAGGATGATTATATCTTCTTTCTAACTTCGCCAAATCCCTTAAATAACCAGCCCACATACAATGAAAAATATCATAACCTTTTCTTAAAGTCGTACTTGCTATTTCTACTGGTGTGGAAATACCCCTACCATTTACCTGTGGTTGTTTATCCCATACAATCCAGCCAGTCGCTTGGTAATCAGGGATATAAGGATAACCAAAAATACATCTTCTCTTAAATTCAAATAATAACTTGTAATCAATCTCGCCATTATCATTTATTATTTTATTGTCAGTTTTATTGGGTTTAGTCCCCTTAGCGATATTCATATCGCTAAGCCATTTCGGGTCATAACCTATCCCATACGGTGGGTCAGTAAATAACACCATAGAATATAAATCAGGTATTCTCTTCATCACTTCTATATAATCACCTTGTATTATTTGGTTAATATAATCCATTCTTCACCCCTCTTTTCTTATTTACTTTACATAATATATCTTATAGGACTAAGATTCTATCTCCCTTAATCCTTCTTTGGTTAATAAAAACTTTAATCCTGTTATTACAAAGCCATTCTCTAAATTTCTACATCTACCACTTTTTCCATTACATGGATTGTATTATTTACACCATTTTCCACAATCACCTTTTTCTATAAAATCTTCTTTTTTACAACAATACATTTCTCCACCAATATCTCTTTCCATTTCTAATAATGTCATTTCTTCTAAATCATCCTCTATTAATTCTTCTTTGAAGCAATCTAATGGCATAACGTATTCTCCATCTTCAAAAATATAATATTTCATTTTCCTTTACCCCTCCCCTCTTTAATCTAACTAATAAAATATAAAATATAATAGCAGCCGGGAATTTCACCCGGCTAATTTTATGGATGGCTTCTGATTCCACCACCAGGACCAGTTTCGTTTTTATCTACTTGTTCTGATGGTCGTGCTAAAACTACAAGCTGTCCTTCATCAATCCATTCGGATTTAATTATTTCCTTTTCCTTTAATCCTCTGGGTTGAACTAAAAATTGAATGCATCCATTTAGATAGTTAGCTTTAGCAATGGCCATCCCTTTGAGATCAGTTACAGTATCTTTTACTTTATCACCTAACTCAATCATTGGTTTACTCCTTTCTTCTTTATTTCGTATCACCTAAAACGGCAAATCCCCTGTCGCAATTTCCTGATCAGCCTTAATTTTTTCTTTAAACTCCTTAACCACTTTCGGATCCTTAACTAAAAGATCCATAGCCGTATGCCAGGTATAGATCTCCTTATGGAATATCTTATATCTTCGGCCTAATTCAATTAAATCAGCCCATTTATTTATGCCATATTTTTTCGCATATTCTTCTATTTCTTTTTTAAGATCTGCCCTAAATTTATTCCTCTTCTCGGTGATAGCCTTGGCTTCTTTCGGGGTCCTTAGGGCTGTCTTACCGGCTGCCTTATCCTTCTTTAATTGCTCTGCCTTTACCTTGCTTTCCTTTTGATATACTGCTTCTGCTTCTTGGGCCTCTTTTGCTTTTTCTTTTCTGGCTGCAGTTTCTTCGTCAGTATCTTCCCTGGGATATGCCTTATTTTCTTCCGGTAATCCAGGTGCCTCAATCTGATATTTAGCATTCTTCTGCTGTCCTAGATATAATATTTCCCCTGCCATAACCCTTCTAATTTCTTCGGTACTGGCTGCAACCTCTAATGTAATTACCCAATGAGTTTTCATTTTGGCCGTCCCCGGGATCTTTAATTTCTTCGCTACCCTTTTCATCCGAAATGGGATCATAGCCCAGCGGCCACCGGTTGTGATATCCGCTAGATGAAAAGCACTATTTAATTCTGATATTGAAACTGTCCCATGTGTAGAACATTCAAAAAAAGTTCCTATTGAAACTTCCGGGATCATAAAATATAGGTGGCCAACTTTATCACATCCGCCGGTTCTAGTCTTTGGATCCCATTTCTTAAAATGTTCGCAAGGGCATTTAACATCTTCCCATCTGCCATTTTCCAAGTTCAATCTTTGGGCCGTCTTTGATACCTCTCCATCACCTTTGCAAAGCAGGGCATTATTGCCGCCATATTTTTCATAAGCCTGGGGAAATACCTCTTCCCTCACTTTTGAAGGAAAGAATACGGTTAATTCTGTAGGCTCTTCTCCAAATACCGCCTTTACTTCCGGTGGGCATACAAAGTAAGGTAATTCTACCGGATGGGATATGCCTTTTTCATTTACTGTCTTGATCCCTAATCTTATCTTACCGCCGATCGGTAATTTGATGTTTTTAGTTTCCGGGATCGTTACATAACGTCCCTGGTCAAATTTTCCATCTCCATTACTCATTCTTATTTCACCCCCGTATACTTATACTCGAATTTCTTGTCCTGTTTCTCTACGGTAACAGTTTCCAATACTTCAATCCTTATGGTTTCATCCTTTACTAATTGATTTAATTTCTCTTTCCTTATTGAATATACTTCTACATATTTAATAAGGAAGTCTGCGAAGCTCGGAAGTTTTACCTTGATTTCTTCTATTGTTTTTGACACATCTTCAATAACAATCTTATCTTTCATGGCCTTGAAATGCGCCCAGCCACATTTAGGCTTGATAGCGTCCTCTCCGGATTTGGTTAGGGTATCTTTAATTGTAGCTTCTGTTTCAGTCAATTTACCTTTAAGTTCGATAATCTTCTTGTCATTTTCCAAATTCATCTTTTCGTTATCGTCCTTCAATTTCCTAATATTGAAGATAATATTATCAGTTTCCTTTAGCAATTTTCCTATTGATTCTTTATAAATCTCTCCATTTTCCATTTTCATTAACCCCCCTGGTTAATTTATTTTGGTCTTATTTTTCTTTATTTTTTTTATTAAAGCTATCACTTTTTTATGTTTTCTTACACATTCGAGGACTTCTGGTACTTGAGAAAGATAACAAGTAAATTTGATATCACCGTTATGTGGGTATTTATCTTCCGAGTTGTGGAAAACCAGTATATCACTACCTGGATCATTACCATTAAAGTGAAGCTTAAGATAATCTTTATTAAGCATCACATTCATAATATCTTGGTTTGGTTTAAATACGTTCGCTTCAAATTGCAATCCCGTACAATTGTTTAAACAGACCTCTATGATTTCGATTCCCTTTCTTATAAATTCAACTTTCATTTCATTTGACCCCCCTGGTTAATTTTATTTTTTTATCGCCATTTATTTTTACAGTAAAATCTCCCATTTATATAATCTTTATATCGCCCCCTTTTTATATTTGCTTTCCGGATCTTGCAGATTCCCCGGATGATCATAATTATAAATAACCCTAATATTAAATATTCATGCCACATTTAAAAGTCCCCTTTCAATTCTTTTAATCTTTTTTTCAGCCAATTACTTTTATCTACATCTTTATCCCATTCCGTAACTGTGGAATTACTAGTACCAAATATTTCCGCTATTTCTGTAATACTTTTGCCATACTTTAAAACGTATTTATTCGGTCTGTCCTTTATTTTGCTTTCTTTCTTCAACTTCCTCACCCCCTTTTATGTTTTCTAATACTAATATATATCATTATTTCGGAAAAGTCAAGGTTTATTTTGATTTATTTTTAATTATTATTAATAAATAGCATCATCGCCAAATCATCACGAAAATGGGTCATATTTTGATTTGAGGTTGTCCGCCTTACGTTTGTATGTCTTTCTACAAATAAATCATAACATTTAGGCGGATATGGGGTAGGATTTTGATTTTAGACAAAAAAATACCGGGGTCTGATTAGCCCCGGTATTTCAGGAGGTATAAAAATAAAAAGTGCCGGCTGGATTTACCCCCGGTTGGGCGGTTTCAAGCATAACCAAATTTTTCTTTGAGTAATTTATCTATCTGTATTTCTAATCTTGCATCAAAAAATTTTGTATACATATCTAATTTTACAAGTTCAATATATTCCCGGTATCTTTTTTGCTTAATATGTTTCCTGTATTTATCGTGATAATCCTCATTAAACAACCCTAGTTTCTTAAAGATTACACTCCAAAACGGAAGGGTAATATTCTTCTCTACCCAACTTTCCTCTATGAAGGGGGGGTAGTTACTCCACCCTTCTTGAATATATTAACTGCATTAAAGAAGGCTACAATAGCATCTATTGCCTTTCCTACAAAATCTAATATCTGTGCTTTATCTAAAGGCAATGTCGTAAGGAAAGATTTTAAAGTATCGATTACCATACCTACCATCAATAATACCGCATTCTTCTTTTCCTCACCAAATCCCGGCACTTCAAAGGCTTTTATTAAGGCCATAACCGAAGCTATTAATGCCGGTAGAAATTTTAATAATTCAAGTATCTTAGTCATCTTATTT
>JAUWQC010000277.1 GCA_030611285.1 bacterium
AATCTCGAGCATTCAAACTGGTAGCTCTCTGATAAGCTCTCACATAATAAAGCTTGGATAAGGGATCTACCGCAGAAAAAAGAAAGATTTTAGTAAATCTTAAATTTAATTCTATGGTATCGATCTGCAGCCATTCAGAGACAATTCCTTTCATATCTTTTTTTACCTGGGCTAATCTGATCCTCTTCTTCTTTAAAGTTTTAATTCTTTTAGTTTGTATCTTAACCTTGGGGAGAATAGATCTGTACTTAAGTTAGAATCCTGCCTACCGAGGAGACTGAGATATTTATTTTATGATCCCTTTCTAATATTCTTTTTATCTTCTCTTTACCAAAGTAGGGATATTTCCTTCTTGTTTGGCAGACCTGCATCTCTGCTTGATGATTCCTTACTACTTTAGCCCTTACTTTATGAGGCCTTCTGGATCTATCTTCTAAGCTCTGAACCCTACCGGGTATATATTTTTTTCAAAAAGCGGTAAAAGGTGCTCCTGTTTATTTCAAAGATCTCACAGATCTGCCCCAGAGAATAATCTCCGGAACTGTACAGGTTAATGGCCTTATATTTTACCTTGGCCTTGGGGGATAATTTTTCTATATAGTTTAACCTGGATATGACCTTTCCCCAATAAGGTCGGGTATAGGACAGGTAAGTAGCTGTTCCAATGCTCCCCTTCATGATCCATATGCACCTCTTTTTGCTTTTATTTTAGTTTACTTCTTTCATCCTGGCAATGGTGCATATGTATCTGAACTTATTCAGCTCCCAAGTACATTTTTATGTGAGGCAGCGGGGGCTTGTTTGATTGATTGATTTGAATTTGTAAGTTACGTTTTAAAAGTAAAGTCTTTAAGGATTAAAAATATAGTATTTTTTTACAATTATTTAGATATAAATAATTTATTATTTAAAGGGTTAAAAGCGAACTAACTTTTTTTCGTTATTGTAACGAAGCAGGCATATTTAAAACTTTTTGTATCTTCCAGGGTTAAACCATTCATTTTTTGTGAATAACTGTTCCTTTCTTCTCTTTGGTGCTGAACCCATTATAGGAACAGATTTTGTCAAATGACCGTCCCCTGACAAAGCTTAATGATTTTTTGGGCAATTTTCTCGGGAGTAAAACCGAAATATTCAGCTAATTGCTGAGCCGGGGCACTTCTGCCGAAGGACTTCATAAATACTGTGTAGTAGGAATCTTTTAATAACTGATACCATCCCTGACCGGTATTAGCTTCAATCACTACCCGAAGTGCATCTTTAGGCCCCAGGACTCCTTCTATATATTTTTTCTCCTGCCTTAAAAATTCTTCCCTGTCCGGAACAGATACTACACGGCTGGTAATGCCGTTCACTTTTAAGATAATATTTACCCTTACGGCTATTGAAACTTCGCTGCCGCTGGCCATTAAAACCACTCGGGGTACTTCTTTCTCTTTGTAGGATATTACATAACCGCCCCGAGGAAATTCTTTTATACCGCGACATTTTTCCAGATGAGGTAAATTCTGTCGGGATAAAACCAGGGCAGTAGGACCTTCTGTCCTTTTCAAAACTTCTATC
>JAUWQC010000176.1 GCA_030611285.1 bacterium
CTTTACTAAAAACTATAACTCCGATTCCCCAACAAAATATGGAACTGCTCTTCAGGCAAAAGCGATGTGGCCTAATGCAAAAATATGGACTGCTGTTCTCAGATCCTGTAATGGCAGTTGGTTTGATAAGGAAGGTGTTCCGACTTTCGACAGTCCTGAAGCTTTAGAAGCACTTAATATGTATGTGAATCTTATGAAAAAAGGAGGGGCAGCTCCAGGTTCAGTTAACTATGAATATAATGGACCAAACGAGGCTATGAAGACTGATAATGCTGCAATGATTTTGCAATGGGGTGTCGCCTTTAACGATCTTAGTAATAAGGAGAAAGCGCCATTAATTTGGGATAAAGTTGCCATTGCTCCTTATCCTGCAGGATCTTTTGGACATACATGCTGGTTAACGAGTATGGGAGTAGGATTGAGCAAATATTCAAAGTTTAAGGATGAATCCTTCAAGTGGCTGGCATTTTTATCTACTCCAACGGCTATGAGTCTCTATGGAAAAAATGGCGGCGTTCCTCCAGTCACTCAGGTTTTGGAAGAGCTTGGACAGAAAGACGTTCTTTTCAAATATGTAGAAGAGTACCTAAAAAATTATGCATTTAATTATAGCGGCAGATCTGGCGTGAAGACTTTGGATATTTTAAGGATATTATCTACCAACATTTCCGCAGCTTGTGCTTTAAGTGTATCCCCTGAAGAAGCCTTGAAAGATACGCAAAAGCAAGTAAATCAGTTATTAAAGTAATTGTCGTATATTATTATATGGGGGAAGGTAAAACTTCCCCCATATCAAATAATTATAATGGTAGAGCAAATGAATAATTATTAGGAATAGGATTAATATTTTTATATGATTATAAGAAAAAGCACTAAATATTATCTGATATTACCTTTATTTGCAATTTTCTTTGGTTTGATGATTTTTCCGACCGTATTTGGATGGTATTTAAGCTTTAATGAGGTTTTCTTATCAACTTTTAACAAACCAGTATTCAATGGAATAAAGAACTATATCAACGTACTTTCAGATCGAATGTTCGCAAAATCTCTTATTTTTACATTTAAGTTTACACTATTAGCGACTTTAACAGAATTAATAACCGGACTAGGTTTGGCTATATTGTTTAATCGAAAAATCCAAGGTAAAAGATTTTTTATAAGTCTTCTTTTACTTCCGATGATGGTTGCACCGGCACTAATTGGAGTAATGTATAGGTTGCTTCTCAATGAGTTCATCGGACCCGTTAGTTATTATTTAGGTAAGAGTCTTTTGGTATCCCAATATGTCATTCCCACTGTTATTATTATCGATGTTTTACAGTGGAGTCCATTTGCATTCCTTATTTTATATGCTGCCTTACAGACAGTTCCAAAGGAGCATTATGAAGCTGCTTCAATTGAAGGTGCAGGGGGAACTCAAAAGTTTTGGTATATCACCCTGCCACAAATACGACCTTTTATCATAATAGTTTTATTGATTAGGGGGATTGATTCCTTTAAAACTTTTGATATGATCAATGTGCTCACATCAGGTGGTCCAGGAAGCATGACCACTACTGTTAGCATATATATTTATAAATTGGCATTTCAATCGGCTGATATTGGAAAATCTGCTGCAGCATCACTTTTACTGTTGCTAATGTTTTCTTTACCTTTAACACTGGCTTTGCGGAAAATTTATAGACAGAGGAGCTGAATAATATTATACATAAAAGATTTAGAAGAAAATTAACCAATATCCTACTTTATATAATAATCATAATTATCTTATTTGTATTTAATTTTCCGATTATAAGCTCAGTTTTAACCTCATTAAAAACAAATGCGGATATATCATCTTCTCCTCCCAAGTGGATATTTAAGCCAATATTGACCCATTATACTAATGTTTTATACGCATATGGTTATAATTTTAAAAATTATTTTCTGAATAGCATCATTATTTCACTTGCTACTTCTCTGTTGGTAATAATTATTACTTTACCTGCAGCTTACAGTATTGCTCGATTTAACCCTTTAGGAGGGAATCCACTAGTAATGGTTTTGAGTTTAAGACTAGTTCCAATACTTGTTTTTGTGATACCTATATTTATTTTGTTTAAGTATCTTTCTTTATTAGATACAAAGTTGAGCTTGATTCTTATGAATACGGTAATTAATGCTCCTTTAAGCTTACTTTTACTTGTAGGTTTTGTTCAGGATATTCCTGAATCCATCGAAGAGGCGGCAACGATTGATAGTGCAAGCACATTAGCTATAATATGGCACATCATATTACCACTTATATTTCCTGGCATTGCTGCGGCAGCTTGCTTGGTTTTTATTTTTACATGGAATGAGTATTTTATGTCTTTGATTTTAAGTTTCCAGAAATCCATTCCAGTTACAGTAGGAGCAGCTTTATTTATCACGGCTTGGGAAGTAAAGTGGGGAGAAATGGCTGCTGCTATAACCTTGTCAATTATACCTGTATTAATTTTTGTTTTCTTTCTCCAAAAATATTTAGTTCTTGCTTTTACAGCTGGAGCGACTAAAGAATAAATAAAGTCTAGAAGGAGAGATAATTGTAGGGCTATGAATGATAGAACTTTTGTTATGGGAGTGGATATTGGAGGGACAAATACCAAGATTGGAGTTGTTAGTGAAGATGGTGAGATAATTTTTAAGACTCAGGTACCGACTGACTCAAGATTGGGAACGGCAAGATGTGTTGATCGGATATGCCAGTGTGTATCTAAAGTTATTAAAAAAGCAGAGGGAGCAGGAATTTCAATAAAAGGAATTGGTTTAGGAGTTACCGGGCAAGTAGATATTCATTCAGGAACTATAGTCGGCGGGATTAAGGGGAAAATATCTGGATGGATAGGTTTGCCAATTGGGAATCTTTTTAGAGAGAGATTTAATCTTCCGGTATTTGTAGATAATGATGGCAATGTTGC
>JAUWQC010000115.1 GCA_030611285.1 bacterium
TGATGTTGCTCTGGAATCTACAGGAATATTCAGAACCAGAGAGGGCGCCACCAGGCATTTGACTGCCGGAGCTAAAAAGGTGGTAGTCTCTGCGCCCTGCAAAAAGGATGGAGCAGATATCACAATGGTGCTGGGGGTAAATCATAACAAGTATAATAAAGACAAGCATAATATAATTTCAAACGCTTCTTGCACCACGAATGCACTTGCGCCAGTATGCAAGGTTCTGCATGATAATTTTGTTATAAAAAATGGTATTATGACTACCATACACGCTTATACTAATGATCAGAAAATCCTGGATCTGCCTCATAAGGATTTAAGAAGAGCCAGAGCGGCAGCCTTATCGGCTATACCTACATCAACCGGTGCTGCAAGTGCACTAGGTTTAGTAATTCCTGAACTGAACGGTAAGCTTGATGGTCTGGCAGTTAGAATCCCAATACCGGTAGGTTCAATAGTTGATTTAACGGTAGAAGTTGAAAAGGACTTCTCGGTTGAAGATGTAAATAGTGCTTTTAAAAAAGCTTCAAAAGATCCGGAATTTAAAGGTGTTTTAAGATATTGTGAAGATCCAATTGTATCTGCAGATATTATTGGTGATGCTCATTCTACAATTTTTGATGCTCTAAGTACTATCAAGCAAGATAATTTGATTAAAGTTTTATCATGGTATGATAATGAGTGGGGATATTCAAGCAGACTATATGATGTAATTAATTTTATTATGGGATAGTTAGTAAACAGATTTAAATAATAAATAACCGGGGTTTTGAAGCCTCGGTTATTTGTGAAATAGGCTTTGGTGGTGAGAATGTTTAATAAAAAAACAATAGAAGATATTGATGTTAAAAATAAAAAAGTATTGGTCAGAGTGGATTACAATATTCCTCTGGACAGTGAGCTGAATGTTGCTGATGATACAAGAATCAGACTATCCTTACCAACTATTAATTATCTGATTAAAAACAATTCTAAGATTATTTTGATGTCACATCTGGGAAGGCCCAAAGGGGAGGCTGAAAATAAATTCAGGCTGGATCCAGCAGCAAAAAGGCTGGAGCAGCTTACCGGTAAGAAAGTTAAGAAATTTGACCAGATTTATTCGGTGCAAATTAAAGAATATGTAGACATTGAAATGGATTATGGGGAAATTGTAATGCTTGAAAATCTGAGGTTTGATCCCGGAGAAAAGGTGAATAGTAATGAATTCTCCAAATCGCTTGCTTCTCTAGCAGACATATATGTAGATGATGCTTTCGGTGCAGCGCATAGAGTTCATGCATCTGTTGTGGGAGTAACCAAATACCTTCCAGCAGTAGCAGGATTTTTAATGAAGAAAGAAATTGAGATTTTAACATCTCTTCTGGAATCACCGCAAAGGCCTTTTCTAACCATCCTTGGAGGAAGCAAGGTTTCGGACAAAATAAAGGTTATAAAAAACTTGTTAGGTAAAGTGGATAGCTTAATATTAGGTGGGGGAATGACCTATACTTTCTTAAAAGCGCAGGGTTATGAGGTAGGTAAATCGATTTGTGAAGAAGATCAGGTTAGTTTTGCAAAAGAAATGCTTGCCCTGGCCAAAAAAAATAATGTTAATTTGGTACTACCTATGGATATTGTTGTTGCAAAAGAATTTGATAGTGACGCAGAAAAAAAACTGGTATCCGTACAATCAATACCGGTAGATTGTATGGGTCTGGATATTGGAGATAAAAGTGTAGAATTATTTAAAAAAGAAATTTCAGGTGCCAGGACTATTTTCTGGAATGGTCCTGTTGGTGTTTTTGAATGGGATAATTTTTCATATGGAACCAGAAGTATCGCTTACGCAATTGCTGGAAGCCCGGCAGTTACTGTGGCGGGTGGTGGAGATACACTGGCGGCATTAAAAAAATATAATCTATCCTCAAAGTTTTCACATGTTTCAAGTGGTGGGGGAGCTGCTATGGAACTCCTTGAGGGTAAAGAATTACCGGGTGTAATATCTCTTTTAGATAAATAATTGAAAATAGTATAAATTATTTTGAAAGGAATTATGGAAATGAGGAAGCCTTTTATAGCTGGAAACTGGAAGATGAATATGACTCATTTGGAAGCTGTAAATTTTATGCAGGATCTAAGATATAAGTATAAGAATAAAAATAATTGTGAAGTAGCAGTCTGCCCGCCTGCAACAGCTTTAAAGAGCGTAAAAACCATGATTGACAGTGATAATCTTGAAGTTAAGCTTGGCGCACAGAATATGCATTACCAGTCTAGAGGTGCTTTTACAGGGGAGATTTCACCAGAAATGCTAAAAGCATTGGGTGTTGAATATGTAATAATTGGTCATAGTGAAAGAAGGCAGTTTTTCGGTGAGACCAACGAGAGTGTTAACAGAAAAGTAAAAGCTGCTTTTAATATGGACTTGAAGCCTATTATGTGTATTGGTGAGTTGTTGAAAATAAGAGAAAGTGGTAAGGCTGAGGAATTTGTTACGGGACAGCTGAAAGAATGTCTGGTGGGTATTGATGAAGAGGATATTATTGATCTTACTATAGCCTATGAACCAATCTGGGCTATTGGTACCGGTAGAACTGCGACATCGGAAGATGCAAATGATATGTGCCTGGCTATAAGAAAGAAGATAGAAGAAATTTACAATAAAGAGATTTCTGAAATTATAAGAATTCAGTATGGTGGAAGTGTTAAACCCTCCAGTATTTCAGAACTTATGAACATGTCAGATATTGACGGAGCATTGGTTGGTGGCGCAAGTTTGGAAGTTGATGATTTTATAGCAATAATTAATTATTAGGATAGCAGTGACGCATAGAGCTAAAACAATAAAACCAATTTGTTTAATAATATTAGATGGCTGGGGTCTTTCCGCCCAAATTGAAGGCAATGCTATTAGACTTGCTAAAACTCCTAATATGGATAATAATTATAAAATTTATCCCAATACCAGACTGGATGCGTCAGGAGAAGCGGTGGGACTTCCGGAAGGTCAGATGGGAAATTCAGAAGTAGGTCATCTAAATATTGGAGCGGGAAGAGTTGTATGCCAGGAATTAACCCGAATAAGCAAAGAAATTAAAAACGGCGCTTTTTTTAAAAATAAAGTATTAATTGAAGCCATCGAAAATGTAAAAAAAAATAATAGCAGTCTCCATCTGATGGGGCTGGTATCAGATGGTGGTGTGCACAGCCATATAGAACACCTTAAAGCATTAATTAATCTGGTCAATGACAGTAAAATAGAAAATTTATTTATACACGCTTTTCTTGATGGAAGAGACGTTCCTCCCAGAAGTGCAATACCATATCTAAAGGAAATAGATTATTATTTAAAGAAAAAAGGAATTGGTGAGATTTCATCGGTTAGTGGGAGATATTATAGTATGGACCGGGATAATAGATGGGACCGGGTTAAAAAAAGCTATGATACTCTGGTATACAGAGTTGGGGAAAAATTTAAAACAGCCGCTGATATTGTTGAAAGATCTTACAGTAACGATATAGACGATGAATTTGTTATACCGTCTTTAGTTAGAAGCAAAGATGAAGAGAAGGCGAAGATTAAGTCAGGAGATTCTGTTATATTCTTTAATTTCAGGCCTGATAGAGCAAGACAGCTTACCAGAGCATTTATAAGTGAAAGTTTTAATGAATTTGATAGAGGTGAAAAACCACCAAGAGTTCATTTTGTATGTATGACCCAATACGATAAAACATTTAATGTTCCTGTGGTCTTCCCTTACCGGGAGATCAAAAATACTTTAGGAGAGGTTATATCAAATAATAATTTAAGACAATTAAGGATTGCTGAGACTGAAAAATACGCTCATGTCACTTTCTTCTTGAATGGTGGTGTTGAAAAACCATTTAAAAGGGAGGATAGAATATTGATTCCTTCTCCGAAGGGGGTTGCGACCTATGACTTAAAGCCGGAAATGAGCGCTTTTGAAGTTACTGATGCTGTAGTAGATAAGATTAAACTAAGGAAATATGATGTAATAATATTAAATTATGCAAACCCGGATATGGTAGGGCACACTGGCCATATTGATGCCGCTAT
>JAUWQC010000013.1 GCA_030611285.1 bacterium
TTCCACCTCATATCGTGTTAATGTAATAATTGTATTTATGTTATTTATTATATAACTATTATCACAAATTGGTAATATGCCCAAGATATCAATTTTAAGGCTTTTAGGTAATTTTTTACCTTTTTATAGTTAAGCCGCACCAGTGCAGAAAGGTCCTTTCCAATCCAGATAGCAAAGATAGTGTGTCCTTTTACCAAACCTAAAATCTCTGTTATCTTGCGATTGGGGACTTCTGTAGAATTCTGGATCAACACACGAGACTTGGACTCAACAGCCAGTAGCTCTCTTCCCTGTGCCCTGCCTTTTCCCTGTTCTGCAGCCACTGTCAGCAGAACTAGCAAAATACCACCCATAAGGCAGTACGCTGCAGTCTTGAGCCACCAGTGTAAGGTGGGTTCATGGTAGACGTACCAGGGTACCCCAGCAAATATTGCAGTGAAGAGCCCGAGCACGAAGGCCAGTGAGCCAACCAGTCTAAGTGCTTTAATAATTAATTGAACTACTTTCATAATTCCTCCTATATCGTGTTAATGTTTTTCCTATTTATATTCGTAAAATTTTTGACATTATCAAATTATCAAGAATCACAAAGGGGTGAACCCCTCCAATTAGACACATTATATACTAAAAATAGTTAAGTTAAAATAAATGGTGAGACTGTAAAAGAGATGATTAATATTCCTGAAGCTAAGTCCGATAGTCTTGAAAGATTTACATCAGAATCTATATATACCAAATCATGAGGATAGGAATTCAGTAAGAAAAAAATTAATTTAATTTTAAAAAAGTAGTATTTTTTATTTAAAATATTGTAAAATAGATTTTAATTTTTAAAAAAATAAAGAATAAATCAATGGAAAATATTGCTATAGTTACAGATACCACATCTGATATTCCTGAACAGTTAGCCAGTAAGTATAAAATAAGGGTGGTGCCTCTATATATCGGATTTGGCGGAAAATTATTTCTGGAGGGAAAGGAAATAACCAGTAGTGAAGTATATGAAAGGCTGGAAGCTGGAGTAAAAATATATACCTCCACACCTTCTGTCGGTGATTTTGTAGAGGTTTACAGGGATTTAATAGAGAAAGAGAAAAAAACTTTAATTTATTCAATCCATGTTAGTTCAAAGCTCTCTGCTACTTCAAATTCAGCAGATCAGGCCAAAAGATTTTTCCCTCAAGCTAAAATAAAAGTTATTGATTCAAAAACTGCTGCTATTAATCTGGGTTTTATTGTTTTGGAAACTGCAAGAGCGGCAGGAAGGGGCGAATGTGAAGAAAGAATAGCCAGTATTATAGATTTTATGGTAAGGAAGAATAGGATGTTTGCCACTTTTGAAAATTTTGAATATATATTTAGGGGAGGCAGGGCACCTTTCTTAGGAAAGTTTTTATCCAGGTCAATAAGACTAAAACCAATTATTACTATAGGCAGTGATGGAAAGGTAAAGCTAAAGAAATTTGTAAAAAATAAAAGAAATTCTATTGTTGAGCTTTACAGGCAGATTAGGAAAGATTCTTTTGATCCTTTTTCTACCGTAAAGAAAAAAATTGGAATCTTTTATGGTACTGATATCAATCCAGCTCTAGAACTTAAAAAGATGATAAAAGAGGACAACAGAATTAAGATTGACGAGCTGATTTTAACTGAAGTAACCACAGTTATGAGTGCTCATACCGGTCCTGGTATCTGGGGGGTATCTTCTTGTCCTGTGGTAAGTAAATAATTCAAGAATAAAAATATCTCCAATTGAGGTTACTATTACAGTTACAATATTATGCAAAGGGAATGCTTTTCTTATGTTATTCTTTGATTAAATTAATATTGTTCGATATTTAACAGATTTCTTGATATCCCAAAAAGAAGATCCCCTATTCTTTCAAGATGTAAAATAATATCTGCAAAAACAACCCCTGAAAGCGGCGTACACTCACCCTCCTGGAGTCTTTTTAGGTGATTTGTCCTTATTTCTTTTACCATTAAATCTATTTCAGATTCAATTTTTTCGCATTGTTTGAGCTTTTCTAAATTGTTATTTTCCATACCTGATATTAAGATATTAAACAGATGGTTGACTTTATCATGTGTCGTTTCTAGTTCTTGAAAAGCAATTTTACTAAAAGTCATATTATTTTCTTCTTTTACCAGCATTAGATAGAGTATACTTTCAGCATGGTCACCGGCTCTTTCTGCGACATAGGCTATATGAAATAAATTGGTTAGCTTATTGGATAGTCTTAAACCCAATGATTTTTGAGATACCTTGGTCAGGTATCTTATTATATCTTCCGTAATACTGTCTACGGCAGATTCCCTGTCAAGCACCTTTTTTTCAATAATGGTATCTTTTTTATACAGTCTTTCAAATGAAAGATTTAACATGGTCTGGGTTATTTCGGTTACTCGGAGTAACTCTTTTTTTGCTTGCTCTAATGAAAGAGAGGGGGTATCAATTAGTCTACTGTCCAGATATAACGCATTTTTATGTACTGTTATATCTTTACCTGGAATAATTTTTAAAACTACTTTTTCAAATAATCCAATCATTGGAAATAGGATTATAGTGGTAATTATATTGAAAGTAGTATGAATATTTGCTATCTGGCGAGGAACGCTTTCTCCGGTTAAACTTACAATTAAAGGCTGGAGCCTAAAGACATATAATAAAATGACAAATACTGCAGTTCCAAGGATATTAAATATTAAATGAGAAAAGGCAGTTCTTTTGGCGGTGACCGTTGCGCCAATGCTTGATATTAGAGCAGTCGAACAGGTGCCAATATTATCTCCTATAAGGATGGGAATAGCAGCTTCTATAGGCATAAGTCCCTGAGAAGCAAGGGCTATAAGAAGCCCAATTGTGGCTGAACTGCTCTGCAGGAGTGCAGTCAGGCACAGTCCTGCCAGTATCCCATAGAATGGATTTCTGCTGAAATTCAAAAGAAAGTTTTTAAAGATTTCATTATCTTTAAGGGGGCCCAGTGCTTCTTTCATTACTGTCATACCAAGAAATAGAAGTCCCAGACCGATTATTGTCATCCCAATATTTTTATATCTTCTTCTTCTGCTTAGAAAATGCATTAAGAATCCTATGATTATTATAGGATAAGCCAGTATGTCTATTTTAAAAGATACTATCTGCGCAGTTACTGTAGTGCCAATATTTGCACCCATTATTATTCCTAGCGCCTGTCTTAATGTTAGAAGGCCGGCATTTACAAAACCAACAGTCATTACTGATGTTGCGCTGCTGCTCTGAATAAGCATAGTAGTAAAAAGGCCTACCAGGACTGTAGACCAGGATTTTTTTGTCAGGGTATTTATTACTGTTTTTAATTTATTGGATGTGATTTTCTGGAGACTATCACTGAGTCTATTGATACCGAAGATAAAAAGGGCCAGCCCACCAAGTAATTTTATAACTAATTCAAAATACATAAATTAATGTAAACTCGAATTTATAATGGTCAACAGTGATTATAATAAAATAAAATGAATTATAAAATAAAAAAAATTAAATTAAATCACTTATAGTTTTTACAACCTGAATAGTAATTATAAAATATAAGAATGTGGCAAAGATTTTTTATTATAATATTTAAATAGTTAAAATTTTTTTGTTACAGCCAATTTGAAATGTTAGAAGGTAAGTCAAATTATAGCATCAATAATAAATCTTATTCCCAGGTAAAATAAAAACAAACTGCAAGCAGCAAGAATTCCGTTATATATTTTCTGGTTGAAAAATTTACGTCCGGTTTTTACTAAAAACCCGATGAATAAGTACCAGATGAAATCCGCGCTGATATGGCCAATGTAAAAAGAGGAAACACCCAGTGTATTGAATTCTACGCTTTTTACGAGAAATGCCGCTCCTATACTGATCCACCAGATAAACCAGTAAGGGTTCATAAGACTTATCAGAATGCCTTTAAGTATTACTGTCAAGGTTGATTTCCCGGTAATAGTCCTTTTCTTCTGCATTGATTTGAAGTCTATTGTATATTTCTTTTTAAAAATTGAAATCATAATATCGACTCCTATATATAAAAGGAAAACACCCCCCAGTAACCCAATTATTTTTGCAATGAGGGGGTTGTCTAAATATTTTAATATTCCAAAAAAGAAACTTATTACCACTACTAATTCTAATAAGGAATGGCCTACCACAATGAAGAAGGAAGTCCAGAATCCCTTTTTAGCAACACTGCTGATTACCAGGGTGAGCATGGGACCCGGTACCAGTGCTCCGGAAAAAGCTACAACCATAGAGCCTATAAAAATTTGATAAATCTCATTCATTTTTTTTATTTAAAAAAGACGGACTTAAAACTTTCTGCTGTTAAAAAAACTTCCGGTTTTTGCTTTAGGTTTACTCTGAAATAATTTTATTTTCAAGTTTTCCAATATTTTCAATCTCACAGATTACCGTATCACCGGGTTTGAGCATTTTTTTCTGTTTCATAAAAACCCCCACTCCTGCAGGAGTTCTGGTTGATATAAGGTCTCCGGCCTCCAGGGTAATGGATTTTGAGATGTAAGATATAAGCTGGCAAACACCAAATATCATATCTGATGTATTTCCGTCCTGTCTTAGCTTGTCATTTACATAGGATTTAAGGTTCAGGTTCCGGGGGTCAGGTATTTTATCCTTGATGGCTATAACCGGACCAATGGGCCCAAAAGTATCAAAGCTTTTTGCCCGGTACCATTGATGCTCGTTTTTCTGGATATTCCTGGCAGTAACATCATTCATTATAGTATAGCCATAAATATAATCAGGTATCTTATCCTCAGGGATATCTTTCATCTTTCTGCCTATCACAACTGCAAGCTCTACCTCATAATCAAGTTCTTCAACTTCCCGGGGATATATGATATTTTCTCTATTCTTTATAACGCAGCTTCTCGCCTTTGCAAAAAGCACAGGTTTTTTTGGGAATCGCCCGTCCTGCTCTTCAATATGAGATTTGTAATTCATTCCAACGCATATTATTTTACCGGGAATATAGGTATCGATATCCGGCTTAAAATGCATTCTTTCTCCTTTAAAGATAATTAAATTCTAATTAGTAATTTATTCTAGCTATTTTATGCTTTTTTATAAATACCTTTTTAAATGCCACCCTTATTTGCTATATTGTAATAAAATTATTAAAAATAAGAAGTGAAATTTGTTATAATCGATATAATTTCATATGCTGGTAAATATTGTAAATGAGGTTATATTAGGTGAAGGTGATAATATTGCGTTTTGTTGACTATAAATGTAAAGACTGCAGAAGTGTTTCAGAGATAGTAATAAGGGGAGAAGATGGCTGTCAGATTAAGTGTGAAAAGTGTGGAAGCAAAAATATGATAAGGGTCTTTTCTCCTGTAGGCTTTAAAAGCTCCTCATCATGCAGCAGCTGCACAAGCAGAAGCTGCGCCACATGCTCAGGTGGTAATTTATAAGCTGACCGATGAAGGTGGGCAGGAATACAAGGTACTTTAAAATAATCGCAAGGATTACAGCTGATTCAGGCTATTAATATATTTAAAAAGATTTATAATGAGGCATTCACCAGGGAAGAAAAAAGGAAGAGGAAAGAACTATTAGAAGCTGAAAGATAGGAATAGACATATAAATGAATGATATAAATACAAATAATATTATAGAAGTAAAAAATCTGGTAAAGGAATTTAAGGGATTAAGGGCAGTTGATGATATTACATTTACAGTAAAAGAAGATGAAATATTTGGATTTTTAGGGCCCAATGGCGCAGGTAAGACAACAACTATAAATATAATATGCACACTTCTATCAAAGACATCCGGGGAAGTTACTTTAGGGGGGTATAATGTAGCCAGGGAAAGAAACAAAATAAGAAATTGTATTGGAATGGTATTTCAGGACCCGAGCCTTGACGATAGACTGACAGCCCTTGAGAACTTGTACTTTCATGGCCTGCTTTATAATATCCCCCGCAGTGCTTTGAAAGAAAGATCAGAAGAAGTGCTTGAAATGGTAAACCTTACCAGCCGGAAAAAAAGTCTGGTTATGACCTATTCAGGGGGGATGAAAAGAAGGCTTGAGATTGCGAGGGGGCTTCTGCATTATCCAAAAATATTATTTTTAGATGAGCCCACTTTAGGTCTGGATCCACAAACTAGAAATAAAATATGGGATTATATTATAAAACTAAAAAAGAGTAAGAATATTACCATCTTTTTAACCTCACATTACATGGAAGAGACAGAGATATGTGACCGGATAGCTATTATAGATAAAGGGAAAATCATTGCCCTTGATACCCCGGACAATCTTAAAAGAACTATTGGTGGGGATATTATCACTATATTGTCGGAGGATAATGTTAAATTAAAAGATTATATTAAGGAAATCACCGGTAGCGAGGTTCATGACGCAAAAGAGGGTAAGATCAGATTTGAGGTCAAAGATAGTTCTAGCTTTATTCCGAAATTGATTAAAAATAGTCCGGTAAAAATCCTGTCCATTAGCGCTAGAAAGCCAACTTTAAATGACGTTTTTCTGGATATTACCGGCAGGGAAATAAGAGAGGAAAATGCCAGCGCCAGGGATAGTTTAAGAATGCGAATGAGGAGGAGAATGAGACATTGAAAAAGGAATTAATCGGAGTATACACAATATGGTTAAGGGATATTAAAAGATATTTTAGAGACAAACCAAGAATAATTGGTTCGCTTGGCCAGCCTATTCTTTTTTTATTTGTGTTGGGGACCGGAATTGCAAGTTCTCTTAGCTTCAAGGGTGGAGGCGGCGGAGATTACCTTAATTTTATGTTTCCGGGTATTATAGGAATGACTGTCCTTTTTACTTCTTTTTTCAGCGCTATGTCAATTGTTTGGGACAGGGAATTTGGATTCTTAAGAGAGGTCCTGGTCGCACCAATATCCAGGACTTCTATAGTTATTGGGAAAATACTTGGCGGTTCCACTATAGCTATGATCCAGGGAGCTATAATACTATTGTTTGCTCCCTTGCTTAAAATACCTATTACTTTTACAGTATTTTTTAAAGTAATAGGTATTATGTTTCTGGTTGCTATGACCATCGCTGCTATGGGAATTGTCCTTGCCTCAGTAATAAAATCCATGCAGGCTTTCCAGGTAATAACTAATTTCTTGCTTATGCCCATGTTTTTCCTTTCCGGTGCTTTGTTTCCGTTAAATGATACAGTGAAATGGATGAATGTAGTTTCTAGGGCCAATCCTCTTTTTTATGGGATTGATGCCATGCGGCCTGTGATACTGGACAATCCTGCCCTGCAGTTATATCCATTGTGGCTGGATATGGTGGTATTGGCATCAGTAACTGTAGTAATGAGCATACTTGGAGCTTTCTTATTCAGCAGGCAGGAGTAAAAATAGGCCTGGATAATAGATAAATCTTTCGGGTATTTATAAATTAATCGGGAGATCCTTTTTATATAATAATACTAGCTTCATTTAAGATTTTAGATGCTCTTGATTGTCTTACCGAGATTAATTCAGCTAGACTATCCATCTTGTAACTGCCCAGTTCTTTTGCCAGTACAATATCGGAATCAAATAATATATCCCTTTGTTTTTCAGTAATTGTGGAGAGAATACTTATGGGATAAAGTTTCTTTGTTTCAATAAAGTACTCTAAGTTTTTTACCTCCGGATGATGCCAGGCTAGAATTTTCAAGTTTACACAACCAGCATATTTTATAGCATCAGATGTACATTTGGTATTAGTAACCAGCCAGGCCTCAAAACGGGTATTATTGTTATTATCTTTTTCCCTGCAAGCTTTTTCTATGTCCAGAAATCTGCTATGAATATAAAGGGCAGTTTTTATGTCGGATTTTATTCCCAGTGAATTATGGTACTTACACTCTATCAGGCAAACCTGGTTTTCTTTTTTTGCAACAACATCAACTTCATGATTCACGCAATGACCATTTAAAATTTGCCCTACCTCAGTAATAAAACCATATTCTCTTAAAATCTTTGCTATGTATTTTTCGAATACAAATCCTTCCGGTCCCATATCCATGATGGCTCTTTTTAAGGAATACTTTAGGGCTACTCTGGGTTCCAGCACTCTCAGATGGCTCAGAGCCCTGTGATATATTTCATCGGTGCTCATATTATCTTTTACTTTTTTATTTATTGTTTTAGTAGCTACTGTTGCAATTTCAGGGGAAGCTCCGGCTTTTATAAAAGAGGAGCTTATTTTTCCCTCATCGTATGGTTCTATTTTGCCGTTGGCTTTGATAATATTTTTTTTCATAAGTCTTTATAATTATATTTTTTAAAGTTACATTATAACATTTTTTTAAAGTAGATTACTGTTGTCCTGAATAAAATTTTTCAATATATAGTGATCTATTGAAATATAAAATGGGTAATTTTAGAATAATTAATACTATTAAAAGCAGTGAATTAAAAATCTTAGCAGTTAGAGTCAGACACCGGGGGATGTTTATGATGATATTTTATTTTAAATTTTGCTTTCATAAAATCTGATAAATATTATAATAGTTTTATACTTTTATTTTTTATATAAATTTACGGGGAAAATAGTTGTTTAAATTTTTAAAAAAGTGGATAGGTTCAATAATAACAGTAATTCTTGTCCTCTTAATTCTAGTCTTTGCTGGTAAGATGATTATATTCCCGGCAGATAATTTAGAAGCTGCGCAAAAGCAATCAGAAACTAATGAAGTTGATAATATGAATAATCCGACGGACAATAATGAAGGTTATAATAAAGCTTATTTTACTGAAACAAATAATTCAGATTTTTCATATGGAGTTACTGTTAAAAGCATTTCTGAAGAGGATGGTAGTATGGATAATTTAGCGGAAGGATCCGAAGAAGATGAAGATACCTTTAAAGAAGAAGCTGGAGAGGAGCAGGGATCAGCAGCGGTAGAAGAAATAAAAGATGAACATAATTATCCTGGTCCAATTAAAGAGCAAAATATTGATTTTAATAGTAGCAATGATTTTAGGATTGAAGTAGATTTAACCAAACAAAAGGTTTTTGTGTATTACAAGGATAATATGATAAAGGAAATGATCTGTTCTGGAGGAGCTGACCAGTCCCCAACTCCATTAGGAGAGTTTGAAACCTCTGATAAAATTAAGTATTCATGGGTAGAAAGGTTTAATGTAGGAGCTTTTTACTGGACAAGGTTTTACAAAACATATCTTTTCCACAGTGTCCCTTATGATGAAAAAAAAGAGATGATTATAGAGGAATATGAAAAACTTGGAAGTCCCGTAAGTCACGGATGTATTAGGCTGAAGTTAGAAGAAGCAAAATGGTTATACGAAAAGCTTCCATCAGGTGTAAAAGTAATAATACACAAATGAAAATAAATACCAATTGTTGCTTCATGCGCTTACCCTGTGAAAGATAATCTGAAAGGTATGCTGAAGGCAAAACCGAAACAGATTATTATTGGAAATTAGCTAAAGGAATTTATAAATAATATAATCAGAAGTGAAATTAGCGTCGAATAGTAATCTTTTAAGTGTTGGTAAACAGAACCAATGATAGGAGAACAAATTAAGAATGGGTATAAAAGAAAATTACCAAATGATTAAAGAAAAAATTCCAGAGGACGTAACAGTAGTTTTAGCAGCTAAGGCCAGGTCAGCAGAAGAAGTTATAGAAGCAATAGATGCAGGGGCTACTGACATAGGAGAAAATTATGTTCAGGAAGCAGAAAAAATATATAAGCAGTTGGGTAGCAGAGCAAGAGAAATTACGTGGCATCTGATTGGTGCTCTGCAGAAGAACAAGATAAGAAAAGCTCTTCCAATTTTTGATGTTATACAGACAATTGGTGATTACAAAATTGCTGAAGATATAAACAAGAGAGTTGAAGGAGTAGGGGGAAAAATAGTACCTGTTTACTTAGAAATAAACATTGGTAGCGAGATTACAAAATACGGCATAAAGCCGGAATATAAATATATTAAAGATTTAATCCAAAAAATATCTAATAACTTGGAAAACCTAAGGGTTGAAGGTCTGATGACAATGGGACCAAGATTTGGAGATCCTGAAAAAAGTAGACTATACTTCAGAAAAACGAGAGAGATATTTGACAAAATCAAAGCTCTTGATTTGCCCGGAGTTATTATGAAAACATTGTCTATGGGGATGTCGAATTCATATAGAGTAGCAATAGAAGAGGGGAGTAATATGATAAGAGTTGGTTCAGCAGTATTTGGAGAAAGATAGTCCCACTATCAATTTTTTATTTCACTAAAATAAACTCCTTATGGTATTAATTCCTGTAAAAAAGTACCGGAAGGATGTGTCACAATTTTAGTACTTGAAATAAACCAGTTATAATTGTAATCTTCTTTGTTGTTTGTGTATCAGGTACTGTGCAGAAGTGAAAGGATATAACGCTATAGGATTTGTATGAAGTGGAATTAATAGAAAGGTTACTTTTATTCCTGATTCTGCTTATTTTAAATATTGTGAAAACTATATGGAATGTATGAATATATATCCTATGGGGTATTTCATTCCAATTATGGGATGGAGAGAGTTCCACAAATTAGTGATTAAAAATTATTAGGAGGAGGGAAAATAGTGGCTGAACAAAGGTTTAATTTTGATGATTATTCACCTGCTGAAACGGAAAAAAAAGTAGTGGCAGCAAGTGCGGCCAAGGCAAAACTTAGTTTTTTAAGTTTATTTATGCTTTCTATTCTTGCCGGTGTCTTTATTGCTTTTGGAGCAGAATTTTGCACACTGGTAATCTTTGATTCCAACTTGAGCATAGGTTTAACTAAATTATTGGGAGGAATTGCATTTTCTTTAGGACTTATACTGGTAGTAGTTGCCGGGGCAGAACTTTTTACAGGAAATAACATGGTTATGATGGGATTTGCATCAGGAGTTGTAACCTACAAGCAACTGCTGAAAAATTGGTCTGTAAGCTATCTGGGTAATTTTTTAGGCTCGCTGGTTGTGGTTTTTCTTATGTTCTTTACGAACCTGTGGAAAATGGGTGATTATGCACTGGGAGCAAAGGCAGTACTGATTGCAGCCGATAAAGTAAACCTGACTTTTCTTGAAGCTTTCTCAAGAGGTATTCTATGCAATGTATTGGTTTGCCTGGCTATATGGCTATGTTTCAGCGCCAGAACTGTCGTAAGCAAGATTGCTGCCATTATCTTCCCAATAACAGCATTTGTAGCTTCCGGTTTTGAACATAGTATTGCTAATATGTATTTTATCCCTATAGGGATTTTATTAAAACAGAATGAAAGTGTTTCAAACGCAATACTCAAAATAGCTCCGGACGCAGCCCTGGAGAGGCTTAATGTTATAGGCTTTTTAGGTAACCTTCTGCCGGTTACGATTGGCAATATCATAGGTGGAGCTGTTATGGTTGGCTTAGCTTACTGGTTGGCAATTGCATTGCCTGAGAGATTGAAAAAGAAGAAACAGTAACCTGTAAAAATTTTATTAATAACTTCTGCCAGAACTATTCCTGTAAGATTCACTTTAGTATCCTTCGTGGCCATGAATAAATATTAAACCTGCCACTTCTGGCGTAACCAATAACAGTTAGATTTATTTTTTTTGCAAGGGCAGCAGCGCTAAAAGTCACAGAAGAATTCGTGACTATAATCGGAATTTGCATTCTACAGATTTTATAAATTACATCGATGCACAGTCTTCCTGTGGTAAATATAATCTTATCTTCAGGGGGCAACTTTTTTATCAACATATAACCAGCAATTTTATCGATACAGTTATGTCTTCCAATATCCTCTGCAAGGTTTAATAAATTACCATCCTTATTAAATAAGGCAGCGCTGTGCAAGCCTCCAAATTCTTTTTTATATCTCTGCTTGCTTACAGTCTCCATATTCAGGTTGAGTATAATATCAGATGAAACCATGAGATTGCTCTTTATTTTCTTCAAACCTTTTTCAAATATGAAATCGTCAATACTGCCGCATTCAAGTGATATAAATCTTAAACTGTCTGAATGTCTGATTTTATCTTTATTTATTGCAGTAGTTACCTCGATTCTTGAAAACAGATCATTTCTGCTGATAATCTTACCAGTATCCTGGCGGCAAATCTTTAAAAGTTCTATATCTGAATAGTTTTCAATGTAACTGTTATTAACTAAATAACCAACTGTAAGTTCAATCAGACTAGCAGGTGAGCATGAAATTATTGAGATAGCATTGCCGTTTAAGGAAATTGTAAGAAGCAATTCAAAAGGGATAATGTCTATTAAGTCAGCCTTACCCGAAGAAGCTTTAATTTTTTCAATTTTAATTTTTTTACCTAATTTTGAAATTCTACCCTCTAATTTTTCCATACTTTCGCAATTCCTTTAGAGAAAATAAGCCCGGTTGCTCTTTGTTCTTCTTTTTGTGATCTTTAACATGCTGTTTCTACCAGGGGTTCGCAGGCAATGGAAATGTTACATACACTTAAATGCTTATACTAACAAGCATACTTAGCCAGTCGTCCCGGAGATGCCGGGATAGGAACTTTAATATTTCCTACTATATTGATTATGAAGAAAATATATCACAATTTGTACGACACTTTAAGGTTGACATGAAACTATAGCCTTTATTCCTTCAAATTACCTGTCCTTATCTAAAGAGTATTATCACCATAATCCAACAAGTTGCAGCGGCTATAGAGCCCACAGAATAGTATTGTCTGCTTCTAAGGAAAGAGACCCCAAGCTGTTTTACCGAGGCTGCAGCGGGAAAAACTACCCCTCCTATCAATCCAGCCACAAGACCCTTGGATAAAATAGTAGGAATAAAAACAGCCAGATCACCGAACTGTAGTTTAGCATTTGGAAAGAATAAAGGAGTAACAACCTGACCCATAACATGGGCGATAGTAAGACAAGCATAAGCAGTAACTATACCTGCACATACCTTAATACCAATACTTTCTGCTTTTTCTATATCCGGAGAGAAGGTAAACCAGACTAGTTCAAAGACAGCTCCCTCGACGACAAGGGCTATAGCCGAACAAATTACGCATCCTCCTAATGGATTGACAGCCAACAGAGCTGCCGCTATAAGCCCCATTCCTGCCTGCATACCTTTTTGATTATATATAAATCTCGAGGCTGTCATCAGTCCCAGAGCTACAACTCCAGTCATCACTCTTCCCGGAAGATAACTTCCCAGGACACACTCTAATAAACCCCAGATAGAACCAAAAATCACTACTCCCAATAATATCTTTTTTTTATTCATTTTTTTATTCATTTTTCCCTTATCTCTATCTTAGTTGTATTTTTTAGCCAATACTGTTTTGGTAAATCAGGGAGAATAACTCGTTTTTCACTGGTAAATATCCCCTCTTTAATAC
>JAUWQC010000126.1 GCA_030611285.1 bacterium
GTTGTTTATTCTGGAGACAAATGGAATATTAATTGATGAAAAATTTGCTAAAGACTTATCGAAATTTAAAAATTTGCAGGTAAGGGTAAGCTTGAAAGGAAGTAATGAAAAGATGTTTTCTTTGATCACTAATGCCGAACCAGAATTTTTCGAATACCAATTAAAAACTCTGAAAAATTTGGTTGATAATAATATCTCTTGTAGTGCTGCAATAATGGTTGATTTATATAGTAAAGAAGAAATTCTGGAAATCAGAGAAAAGCTTTACTTGATTCATCCATCTCTAGCCAGAGATTTAGAATTTGAATCATTGATTATGTATCCTTTCGTCCTAGAAAATTTAGAAAAGAGGGGGATAAAGATTAAAAGACACGTTCTTTAAAATAAAAAAATGAAAAATAGACCTGAAAAGAAAAAATTATTAATTAGTTATTGTGGAATAGTTTGTTCTCTTTGTCCTTTATATAAAGGAAAATATAAGAATAAGAAATGTTCTGGATGTTGGACAATTAATGAATGTAAAATTGTAAAATGTGCGAAAGAGAGAAAAATAAAATATTGTTTTTACTGTGATGAATTTCCATGTAAATTTTATAAAAAAGGATTTTCATGGGACATAGAGGGTAAGCCAGTGATTTGGAAACCGTATAGTAGAGAATATATAAAACTATTTGAAATTGCAAAAAAGAAATAATCTATTATCATTTCCAATTACTTAATTCGCCTATATTTATATACATTATACAATTGACTATATGTGTAAATGTATATATAATTAGTGCATGCTCTTTAAGCTGGATAGTTTTACACTAATTGGTATTGATGCCGTAAAGGTGTCTGTAGAAGTTCATATATCAAGGGGACTCCCTGATTTTATTATTGTCGGACTGCCGGGAAAAGCTGTAAATGAATCAAGGCAGAGAGTGAGATCTGCGATAATCAATAGTGGATTTGATTTCCCGGTTAAAAAAATAATTGTAAATCTATCACCGGCAGATATAAAAAAAGACGGCTCTTATTATGGCTTACCAATAGCTCTTTCAATCCTTGCAGCCAGCGATCAGATCAGGTGCGGCATCTTTAAGGAATCTTGCTTTATAGGAGAACTGTCACTGGATGGCAGTATAAATCCGGTAAAAGGATTGATTTCCATGGCTGAAAAAGCGTCAAGTATAGGTAAGAGATTTTTTTTTGTACCATACGAGATTGCCAACCAGGCTTCTTTTATTTCCAGTATAAGTATTGTCGCATGCAAAAGCCTGGTTGAGACTGTAGAAGCCCTCTCTGACAGAGAAAAAATAGAGAAATTAATATATAAAAACAGAAATATTTCAAATAGAAATAATCACTATAATTTAGATTTTAAAGATGTGAAAGGGCAGCTTAAGGCAAAGAGAGCACTGGAGATAGCGGTAAGCGGCAGGCATAACATTATGTTAATAGGACCTCCCGGAAGCGGTAAAACCATGCTTGCTCAGAGAACTGTTTCTATAATGCCGGACTTAAATCTGGAGGAGTGTATAGAGGTTACTAAAATTTATAGTTTACGTGAAAAATATGTTAACCACCTGATACAGGAAAGACCATTTCGAAATCCTCACCATACTATAAGCAGAGTGGGTCTTATTGGAGGAGGTATTAATCCGAGACCCGGAGAAATCAGTCTGGCTCATAAGGGTCTACTGTTTTTGGATGAGTTTTCGCAGTTTCCTAAAAATTTTATAGAGGATTTAAGGCAGCCTCTGGAAAATAAGAAAGTAGTTATCACCAGAAATCATATGTCCTGTAGTTTCCCCTGTAATTTTATGTTAATAGTGGCTACGAACCCATGTTATTGCGGGTATTTTGGAGATGAAAGCAGGAAATGCATCTGCAGCTTAAGGGAGGTAAGAAAGTTCTGGAAAAAAATGTCAGGCCCTATTATAGACAGGATTGATATGAGAGTTACTGTTGCAAGACTGAAGGAAAGTAGTTTTATAAAAACTGAATGTGGCGAAAGTTCAGACGAGATAAAAAACCGTATTAAGAAATGTATAAGTATGCAAAACGAAAGATTTAAAGGTAAAAGTGTCAGTTACAATTCTGAAATTGGAATAAATATTATTAATGAATGGTTAAAAAATAATAAAAATATAAGGGATTTAATATATACAATTTCAAGAAAATATAGTTTAACGGCCAGGGGCACAGTTAGTATCTTAAAGGTATCCAGAACTATAGCTGATCTGGAAGAAAGTGAAAATATTAAAGACTGTCATATTATTGAAGCTGTTCATTACCGGGTTGGTTCTAATAATCTGGATAATAGCATCTGTATGTGAGTATATGAAAAACATTAATGGTAAAAAAATATTATATATACTGGTTGAGAAGAAAGTTAAACCAGCAAGATTTATAGAAATATATAGGAGAAATTATGGTGATATAAATAAAACCTTAGATTATTTTTATAAATATAAAAGTTTAAAGCTGGAGTATAGAATGAATGAAAAAGATTATATTGATTTTAATCACAGTAATAACTGTTACCAGGAAGTTGTTGATTTCATTTTAAAAAATGAAGTAGGCTTGCTTGGTATCGGTGAGGATAGTTATCCTGACATATTAAGGCAGATATATTTACCCCCTCCGTTACTATTTTTCAGAGGAAATAAAATAAAGAAAGCGCAATTCAGTATCGCTGTTGTCGGCAGCAGGAGATGTACTGCTTATGGGCGGGAAGTAGCTGGATATATAAGTAGGAATCTATCAGAAATTGGAATAACAGTTGTAAGCGGTCTTGCAGTTGGAATCGACAGCTATGCCCATAGGGCAGCATTAGAAGGAAAAGGTGGGAGCATTGGGGTACTGGGTTGCGGTATTGATATCATTTATCCTCCTGAGAATAAATATTTATATGAGGAAGTACTTTCGAATGGAAGTATAGTAACTGAATTTCTTCCAAAAACTCCACCACTCAAAAACAATTTTCCGGTTAGAAACAGAATAATCAGTGGTCTTTGCAGAGGTGTTGTAGTTATCGAAGCAGGAGAGAAAAGTGGAGCAATAATAACCTGCCAAATGGCGCTGCGGCAGAACAGAGAAGTATTTGCAATTCCGGGAAATATTTTTAATCCAATGAGCAGAGGGTGTCACAGGCTAATAAAAAGCGGCGCTAAACTGGTTGAAAATATTGATGACATATTGGAGGAATTTTCCCAGTATTCTGAGGGAATCTTAAAATTGTGTGGAAACAGTAGTTATAATAACAGCCGGCAAGTAAATGATAAGCAAGGTGCAAAGCTTGATAATAATGAGCTCAAGGTCTATGAGTTTATTGGATACAGCCCAAAAAGTGTGGAGGAAATAGTAAAATATTCAAAAATAGAGGTTAAAGAAGTTTTGAGGATTTTGACATCTCTTGAGATTAAGCAGCTAATTAAAGAAGATAGTTTTAACAAATATAGTAGATTATTTTAAATTAACTATTTTTAGTATACAATGTGTCTAGTTGGAAGGATTCACCCCAATTTTATATTAAAATAATGTAACTGTTCAGCCTACCAAACAAACTAACGCATACTTATAAAAGATTTTTATTTAATCTTTCTAGCTTAGCATATAATACCAAAAAAAATATTTTTAAGAAAATTATTGAGCAGTTTAAGATTCTGTAGATACGGTAAAAGGATTTCCCTCAA
>JAUWQC010000023.1 GCA_030611285.1 bacterium
TTCTGGATGATGCGGCAAAAGAGAGAGATAAGATACTGGATGAAGCCAGAAAGAAAGCGTCTGTGGTAATAGAAAAGGCTAAAGGAAAGGTAAAAGAGATACACCGCAGTGGAAAACTGAGAGCAGGGGAAAAGTATAAAGAAGTTTTAAATATTGAAGCATCCAGAGCTAAATCAGAATTAAATCAAAAGATACTTATGCATAAAATTGGCCTGGTTGATGAAGTGATTGGCAAAGCAAAGGAAAAACTTGCCAGTCTCGGCAAAAAAGATTATAAAAAATTCCTTAAAAAAAATCTAGAGGTGTTAAATATTGATGAGAGTTATTATCAGATTGGAAACGAGGAAAGAAATATTGATGGTAAGATGATTGAATCTATTGCAAATTTTAAAAAAGCAGACGGGAAGCCGGATTTTGAAAAAGGCATCAGGATAATTAAAGGAAAAGCAGAATATAATATAGCTCCTGATAGTTTGATTGATTCAAATATTGATGATGTCAGGATGGACGTGGCTTTTTATCTATTTGGTAAGGAGAAGTAATTGGCGCTGGTAGATTATGATATTAGCGATGACAGCTATTATCTTTTTACATGTGCGGAACTAAAGACAAGAGAAGTTGAATTTCTGGAGAAAAATAGAGTTGATAGAATGTTGCAATCTAAGGGATTGGATGACTTTATTGGAATACTGAGAGATACAGTTTATTCTAAATATATAAATTATATAGAGAAATCCAGAAGCTTTGAAAAGGTTATAATCAGTGAATACAGCACTACTGTAAATTTTTTAGACCAGAGATTAAAACCTGAGCATCAGGCAGCAGACGATCTTCTTTTTCTTGAAGAAAATCTACACAACCTGAAAGTGATTGTTAAATCAATCATTCTGGATATTGATTTAAGGAAGCTTTTTGTCCCTATATTACATTCTTATGATGAGCTGAGGGATGCCGCTGCTGCCGGAGATTATAAAGAAGTTGATCCGGTAGTTGCTGAAATGCTTAAGTTTGCAGTAGAGTTAATAGATAAGCAAGAGAATTACAGGCTCATGGAACTTGAGCTTGAGAAATTTTATTTAGGAAGAGTGCTAAATTCTACCAGAACCCTGAATAGCAGACTGCTGTCGGATTATTTAAAACATATTATAGATATACTGAATATAAAAAACGTTTATAGGAATAAGTATCTGGCAGAGGATTTAAGTTTTGATTATTTTTTACATGAAAATGGATTTCTGCCAAAAGAATTTATGGCTAAATTTGAGGGCGAGAGTCTGGACTTTTTTGTAAAGGAAATGGAACGGACAGATTATGCAGATATGATAGTTAAGGGAACTTATGCCCTGCATTCTGAAGGTACATTTTCTTCTTTTGAGAAAAGCGAGGACTTATTTTATCTTGATTTTTTTGACCCTGTAAAATTTACAGTTTCAAATCCGGAGAAAATTTTTCAGTTTTTTTTAAGAAAAAAAGTAGAACTAAAGTACCTGAGTATTATATTTAGTAGCGTTCTTTACGGTATTGAAAATAGAAAAATAAAAAATAAGGTAAAGGTTTAAATGGTTACCAGAATTGCTGCATTTGGAGAAAGTGACATTATGCTGATATTTAAAGCGGCAGGAATTGATGTTTTCCCTGTGGCTGCAGGCATTGAAGAAATCTCTGAAGCAGAAAAAAAACTAAAGCAGCTGGTAGGGGAAGGTTATGGAATTATTTTTATGACTGAAACTATTGCAATTAAATTAGACCGGATAATTAAAGAATATTCAAATAAACTACTACCATCAATAGTGGTGGTCCCGGGGCTGGGGAAAAGAAATAATTATGCAGTTAGGAATTTAAGAAGGGCAATAATAAAAGCCGTGGGGGCAGATGTAATGGCAGAAGAAAAATTAGGAGCAAATAAATGAGTAATTCAGGAAAAATTGTCAAGGTAGCAGGTCCACTGGTTGTATCTGAAAATATGTCTGGCTCAAAAATGTTTGATGTTGTTTATGTTTCCGACAAGAAGTTAATGGGCGAGATAATAGAGCTGAATAAGGATCTCGCTTCTATACAGGTTTATGAAGAAACTGCAGGTATAGGTGTTGGTGAACCAGTATATCCATCAGGCGAGCCTTTAACTGTGGAGCTGGGACCGGGTATTATCCAATCCATTTATGATGGAATTCAAAGACCTCTTAATGAAATATATGAAAATACCGGGGATTTTATTGCCAGGGGTGTTTCCGCGGCAGCATTAAACAGGAAGCGGAAGTGGAGATTTGAGCCAATTATAAAAAAGGGTGATATGGTAAGTGGTGGTGACTTCCTGGGCTTTGTTAATGAGACAGAAATAATAAAGCATTATATTATGGTTCCACCTGGAATAAGTGGAGAGGTTAAATCAATCCAGTCAGGTGAGTTTACAGTTGAAGACACCATAGCAGTAATAAAAAATAAAGATGGCGACAGGCAGATGACAATGATACAGAGATGGCCGGTAAGAAAGCCCAGGCCGTACCTTTACAAAATCAGTCCCAATATGCCATTAGTTACTGGTCAGAGAGTTATAGATATGTTTTTCCCTATTGCAAAGGGGGGCACTGCGTGTATCCCCGGACCATTTGGCTCGGGTAAAACTGTCATCCAGCATCAACTGGCAAAATGGATTAATGCTGAAGTTATTGTTTATATAGGATGTGGAGAGAGAGGCAATGAAATGACAGATGTTCTTCTGGAATTTCCTAAACTGGTTGATCCTAAGTCCGGAGTTTCTTTGATGAAGAGGACTGTACTTATTGCCAATACTTCAAATATGCCTGTTGCAGCCAGGGATGCATCTGTTTATACCGGAATAACTATAGCTGAATATTTTAGAGATATGGGATATTCAGTAGCGCTGATGGCTGATTCAACTTCAAGATGGGCAGAAGCTATGAGAGAAATTTCCGGTAGATTGGAAGAGATGCCAGGGGAGGAAGGATACCCGGCGTATCTGGGAGCGAGAATTGCTTCATTTTATGAGAGAGCAGGTATGATAAAATGCCTATCAGGCAGCGAACAGAGATTTGGCGCTCTTTCTGTTATTGGTTCGGTATCTCCTCCGGGAGGTGACCTTTCTGATCCGGTGGTACAGGCTACATTAAGAGTGGTAAAAGTTTTCTGGTCACTTGAAGGCCGGCTTGCTTACAGCAGGCACTTTCCGGCAATATCATGGTTAAATTCTTACTCCCTTTATATTGATAATATAAGAGACTATGTTACCAAAAATATTAAGGAAGATTATTTCGATCTGCGGGCAGAGGCACTGAGAATCCTTGAAAAAGAATCAGAGCTGGAAGAGATTGTTCGCTTAGTAGGAGTTGATGCTTTGTCAGGACCTGACAGGTTAATCCTGCTCACGGCCAGAATGTTAAGGGAGGACTTTCTGCATCAAATTGCTTATCATGAAGTAGATACTTATTCGTCAATAGAAAAACAATATAAGATGATGAATACAATCATATATTTTTACAATCAGGCATTCGGTTATTTGAGATTAAATGCTGATATTAAGGCTATAGAGAATATGAGAGTAAGGGACGAGATAGCCAGGATGAAATATATAAAGAAAGATGATATCGGCAAGATTGATAAAATCAAAGAAGATATAGATAAAGAATTTTCTTCGATAATAGAGGAGTGAAGATGCTAAAAGAATATAGAAGTATTGCCAGTATCTCCGGACCCCTACTTCATGTAGAAGGTGTGGAAGGAGTTAAGTATGAGGAACTGGTTGATATAAAGCTTGACGACGGAAGTATAAGAAGCGGCAGAGTGCTTGAGGTTAATAGAGATAATGCGTTGGTGCAGGTATTTGAGGGTACATCTGGAATAGATTCTGAAAATACAAGGGTAAGGTTTTTAGGAAGGGGTACACATATGTATGTATCTTCTGATATACTGGGCAAAGTTTTTACCGGGCTGGGAAAACCAAAAACTGAAAAAGACAAGATTATTGCAGAAAAAAGCCTGGATATAAATGGAGCTCCCATCAATCCATATGCCAGAGATTATCCTGATGAGTTTATACAAACCGGAATATCCTCTATAGATGGTTTAAATACTCTGGTAAGAGGACAAAAACTGCCTATATTTTCAGGGTCAGGCCTTCCCCACAACCGGATAGCTGCTCAAATTGCAAGACAAGCTGCAGTTCTGGGAGAAAAGGAGAAATTTGCTGTAGTCTTTATAGCAATAGGAATTACCTTTGAAGAAGCTGAATATTTTATTAATGATTTTAAGAAAACCGGTGCTATAAGTAGGTCAGTTCTTGTACTGAATCTTGCCGATGACCCGGCAATTGAGAGAATTGCAACCCCAAGAGTAGGGCTTACCTGTGCCGAATATCTTGCTTTTGAAAAGGATATGCATGTGCTGGTAATCTTAACCGATATGACCAATTACTGTGAAGCATTAAAAGAGGTTTCTGCTGCCAGAAAGGAAGTTCCCGGAAGAAGAGGTTATCCTGGTTATCTTTATACTGACCTGGCTACTATTTATGAAAGGGCTGGCAGGATTAGGGGAAGGAAAGGTTCAATAACCCAGATTCCCATACTTACTATGCCTGAAGATGATAAAACCCATCCCATTCCAGACCTTACAGGATATATAACCGAAGGCCAGATTATACTCTCAAGATCTCTTCATAGGAAAAAATTATCTCCCCCTATTGATGTGCTGCCATCTCTTTCCAGACTCAAGGATAAAGGAATTGGCCGGGGGAAAACAAGAGAGGATCACGCGGATATATTTAACCAGTTATATGCAGCATATGCCAGAGGAAAAGAAGTGGAGGAGCTTACAGTAATACTGGGGGAAGCAGCTCTAACTGATATGGACAAACTGTATCTTAAGTTTGCTGAAAAATTTGAGGATGAATATATTTCTCAGGGTGAGTATGAGAATAGAAGCATAGACCAGACACTTGATTTAGGATGGAAACTACTTTCGATGTTCCCAAGAGGAGAATTAAAGAGAATAAGGACTGAATATCTGGACAAATATCTGGCAAAATTTAAAACAGAAAAAGAAGAAGATGAGAGTGGCTAAATGCTTTTAAATGTAAATGCAACAAGAATGGAACTTCTTCGCTTAAGGAAGAGGTTAAGTCTGGCCAGGAGAGGGCACAAACTCCTTAAGTACAAAAGAGATGAACTTATGAGGCAATTACTTGAGGTAATTGATAGGGTTAAGGAGCTTCGTTTTTCTATAGAAAAAGAATTTCAATCCATACTGGAAAGATTTGTGCTTGCAAAAGCGGCAATGGGTCCATACCAGGTAGAGCAGGAATTACTGTTGCCTGCAAAGAAGATTTCAGTATCAATCAGTAAGAGGAACATTATAAGTGTTCGTGTACCGGTTTATGCCAAAGAGGTGAGCGGTGATATTATCCCTTACGGCTATATGAACACCTCGGGAGAAATGGATATTGCTCTTAATGATTTTGATAAATTAATAGAGAACCTTCTTGATCTGGCTGAAAAGGAGAAAGCAGTACAGCTTATGGCTGCGGAGATTGAAGAGACTAGAAGAAGGGTTAATGTCCTTGAGTATAAATTAATCCCGAGCATAATCGAGACTATAAGATTTATAACTATGAAACTGGATGAGACCGAGCGTTCCACCGCGGTGAGGCTTTTGAAGGTGATAGATATTGTGAGAAGCCACTAAATTTTGTAACTATTTTATTCTTAAATCAAACTTCTAAGTTAGTGTAAACCGGATAATCATTTGCTAGTTTTTTAACCTTGCTAGCAATTTCCTTGAGCTTTGATGGGTTACTTCTGTTTTTTAGAGCTCCAGAAATATATCCACCTATTTTATACATCTGTTCTACACCCATTCCCTGAGTGGTTACTGCAGGTGTACCTATCCTTATACCGCTGGTTATTATGGGATCCAGTTTATCGAAGGGAATCACATTTTTATTGATTATTATACCTACTGAGCTCAATGTTCCTGCAGCCTCATAACCGGTTAATTCTTTATCAGTTAAATCTATTAGAAACAGATGGTTATCAGTTCCACCGGATACAATTCTGAAACCTTCATTCTTCATATACTCACACAGAGCTTTTGAATTTTCGATAATGCGCCTGCTGTAATCCTTAAATGAATCCTTTAAAGCTTCTCTGAAAGCTACTGCTTTAGCAGCAATGATATGCATCAGGGGACCTCCCTGAACACCGGGGAAAACTGATTTATTTATAAGACCGGCATATTTTTTATCGGCAATAATCAGTCCGCCCCTTGGTCCTCTTAAAGTTTTATGAGTGGTGGCGGTGGTGAAATCTGCCACATTTATAGAGCTTGGGTGATAGCCGGTTACCATAAGTCCTGCAATATGGGCCGTGTCAGCCATCAGGTATGCGCTTACTTCATCGGCAATATCCCTGAACTTCTTAAAGTCGATTAATCTTGAATAAGAGCTGGCTCCGGCTATGATCAATTTCGGTCTTGTCGCTTTTGCCAGTTTCCTTACATTTTCATAGTCTATCATTTCTGTTTCAGGATCTACGGTGTAAGTGTGTATCTCATAGTATCTGCCGCTAAGATTTTGCTTATGCCCATGAGAGAGGTGACCGCCGTCTTTAAGGTTCATACTCAGTATCCTGTCTCCGCAGTTTAAAACACTTAAGTATACTGCTAGATTGGCATTGACTCCACTGTGAGGTTGGACGTTGCTGTAATTTGAGCCAAATAGTTGGTTGGCTCTGTTTATAGCCAACTTTTCGATTTCGTCAAAATTCTCACAGCCTGCATAATACCTGAATTTAGGATAACCCTCAGCATATTTATTTGTCAGCACAGAACCCATAGTTCTTATAACTTCCTGGGAAGTGAAATTCTCTGAAGCTATCAGAATAAGCTGATTCTTTTGCCTTTCCAATTCCTTTTTTATTATCTCTTTTACCTCGGTATCTATATCTACGCATAAGGTATGATTTTCATGTTTTTTTGATTTAATCATTACAGGTCTGGTTCCTTTCTTCGACTTTCATTATTTTATTAACTCTTCTAATGTGACGTTTTTCATCACTTATAGGAGTGTTTATAAAAATTTTTGTTATTTCAATACATTTTTCTAATGATAAAAATCTTGCTCCCAGGCACAATATATTTGCAAAATTGTGGTCGCGGGCAAACCTTGCAGTCTCTTCATTCCAGCAGACAGCGGACCGTATGCCCTTTATTTTGTTGGCAACCATATCCATGCCAATTCCGGTTCCGCATATAAGTATTCCAATGTCAGCTTTTCCACAGGCTACAGCTCTGGCTCCCTTTTCCCCAAAATCAGGATAATCCACGCTCTGGCAGCTACCAGTTCCAATATCCAGTATGGTGTGTCCCATAGATTTTACCAGTTCAATTAATCTGGATTTATAATTGAAACCGGCGTGATCTGAGCCTATAACTATCTTCATAAAATATCCGTTTTTTATAAGTTGTTAAAATGCTCCAATTATAACTATCAAACTTGAAACCCTGTAATATTATATTCCAATTAACTGGATAATCAAAAATTTACTGGAAATATTTTTATTTTCTTCTTTTTTTATATTAAATTTCTTTTACTGCCTCTGAATTTTAAAACATCTTTAAATTTGACTTTCCCCTTTCTTACCAAAACAGGAGTTTGGCCTGTCACGTCAACAATAGTTGATTCAACTCCAGTCAGAGAAGAAGGACACTTCACTATTAGATCTACTTGTTTCTTGATTGTGGCGGGGATGTCCTCTATTTTTTTAGAATAGCTCTTTGTTCCGGAAACAGTGGCACTGGTAGACACAATAGGGCCGCAGATATTTATTATATTTCTTTTAAATCCGGGATCTGCCAGTCTGATGGCAATATTATGGCTGCCGCTGGTGATAAAATTTTCCAGAGAGCTTTTCTTATTAAAAATTAAAGTAAGGGGCTTTGGATTTTTAATATCCCAGAAATTTTTTATTATTTTTTTTGCAGCCGGGTTTATATCTGAAACCAGGCTTTTTAAATCGTCATGACTGGAAATAAGTATTATGAAAGGCAAATTTTTACTTCTTTTTTTTATTTTATATATTTTTTCAATTGCATCTCTGTCATTATATTTACAGCTTAATCCGTAAATGGTGCTGGCGGGTAGAATTACTGTCTTACCTTCTGAGATAAGTTCAGCAATTTTTTTGATAATGTTTTTGTTAATTTTATCCGGATTATTAATTTTTACTGTATTCATAAAGAAATAGGAACTTATTAAAAACAGTATATAATATTTTTTTTATAAAAAAAACAGTACAAGTTTTACTTTTTAAAAGTACTTGGCATTTTAATAAATAAGCCTTAGTATATTTTAAAAGAGTATATGGACGTAAATATGCAGCAGTAACGGGTTTTTATAAATAAAAAAAGCATATATTGAAAAAATGGTAATTACACGGCCGACCTGGGATGAATATTTTGCATCAATTACAAGACAGGTAGCAACAAGATCTACATGCCTTAGAAGAAAAGTTGGCGCTATAATTGTAAAGGATAAGAGGATTCTTACCACCGGCTATAATGGCGCGCCGATGGGGGTGAGGAATTGTCTTGAGATAGGAACATGCCTGAGAGAAGAACTGGGAGTGCCAGCGGGTGAAAGACATGAAATTTGCCGCGGCCTGCACGCTGAACAGAATGCAATCCTCCAGTCTGCATATCATGGAGTGCAAATAAGAGGCTCGGTTATTTACTCCACAACCCAGCCCTGTGCTCTCTGCGCCAAAATGATAATAAACTGCGGAATTAAAAAAATATATTATTTTGAGGATTACCCCGACCCTCTTGCCGTAGATCTTCTTGACGAAGCAGGAGTTGAGTTAATAAGACTGGATTTTTAATTGAAAAAAATTTTTTAAGAGTATAATTACTGCGAATTTTTTAAGATCTTTCTAAAACAATAAAAGCAGCTCTTATTTTTTAATTAACCTTTATTTGTTATAATAACTTTTACTTTTTTATCAGGAAAATTACTTTTTTTATATTTATGGAAAAGTTTATTATAAATGGCGGAAAAACTCTGTCTGGAAAAGTTAAGATAAGCGGGGCCAAGAATTCTGCACTAAAATTGATGGCGGCATCAATACTGGCTGACAGTAAAACTACCTTAAGCAATGTGCCAAATATTGAAGACGTCAATATTATGATAGAAGTGCTCAGAGCCCTCGGCGCCAGGGTAGATGTGGACCTGGAAAATAAAGTGGTTGAAATTGATCCGGGGAGTATCAGCAGCTATGAAGCGCCTTATGAACTTGTTAGAAAGATGAGAGCTTCGATACTGGTAGCAGGGCCGCTCCTGAGCAAGTATGGTAAAGTTAAGACTGCCATTCCGGGTGGTTGCAATATTGGCTCCAGACAAATTGATCTTCACCTGAAAGGATTTGAAGATATGGGAGCAAAATATTCTATAGAACATGGATATATTAATTGCCGGGTTGATGGTTATGAAGCCGGAGCTAAGCTTTTTGGTGCAATGATGAATCTGGATTTTCCTTCCAGAGGGGCTACTGAAAATATAATGATGGCGGGGTGTCTTGCTAATGGCCAGACAGTTATCAGTAATGCAGCAAGGGAACCGGAAATAGTTGACCTGGCTTGTTTTTTAAACTCAATGGGCGCAGACATACAGGGAGCGGGCACGGATAGCGTCATTATAAATGGGGTTAAGAGTCTTAAGGGCACAAATTATGAAGTCATGCCTGACAGTATTGAAGCAGGTACTTTTATTACTGCGGCAGGTTTATGTGGTGATAGAGTAGAAATTGAAAATGCGAGATGGAAAAATCTTGAAATATTTTATTTTAAGTTAAAAGAAATTGGTGTAAATATTTCTATTGTTGATGAAAACAATATAAGGGTAGATGCGCCCCGAGAATCATACAGGCCCATTAATATAAGTACTCTTCCATATCCTGGCTTTCCCACTGATTTACAGCCCATAATAACAGTTCTTCTTTCGGTTGTTCCCGGTGTATCAATAGTAACTGAAAATGTATTTGAAAACAGGTTTATGTACGTGGACGAACTAAACAGAATGGGAGCGAATGTAAAAGTTGACGGGCATCATGCTGTAATCAAGGGGGTTGAAAAATTATCAGGAGCTCCGGTCCGGTCATTTGACCTTCGTGCGGGGGCGGCTATGGTCCTTGCAGGACTTGCGGCTGAAGGATCTACAGAGGT
>JAUWQC010000058.1 GCA_030611285.1 bacterium
AACTTCAGACCTGAAGCTTATCTCCCCTCTTATTAAATCGCAAAATTTGATTTCCTTGCTATCTTCTACTTTAAACCTTATGACAAATTCCCTGCCCTGTTTTAAATTCTTTTCAATCTCCCCGCCGCTCAACTCTCTGCACCGGTTATCATATTTTGACATCATGCCTTCAGCATACTGTCTCTTTTTAAGGTTTTCCAACCTCTCTGGGGTGCAGAAACATCTGTAGGCTTTATTTTCATCCAGCAGCTTCCAGGCAAATCTCTGATATATACCGATCCTCTCACTCTGTCTGTAGAACTCATCCCAGTCCAGACCAAACCACTTCAAATCTTCTATTATGGATTTTTCATAGGCAGCAGTGGACCTTTTTATATCAGTATCCTCAATTCTTAAAATTAATTTTCCGCCCATACTTCTTGCAGCCAGCCAGTTAAACAGAGCAGTTCTTGCTGTCCCTACATGCAAGCCTCCAGTGGGAGATGGCGCAAATCTAAACCTGGGTATCATTTTTACTCCAGTGATTCTTCTCTATATAAAATTATAAAATCTTATTCTAATAGAACCACACACTCTGCAGCAATTCCTTCCTCTCTTCCGCAAAATCCAAGACCCTCTGTGGTTGTTGCCTTTATATTTACCTTATCATCATCTATTTTTAAAGCTTCAGCTATATTCTTTTTCATTTCTGGAAAGTACCTGTAGACTTTCGGCTTCTGCATTATCAAAATTGAATCTATATTGACAATGCCAAAACCCTTTTCCTCCATCTTTTTTCTAACTTCTTCCAGCAGCAGCAGGCTGGATATATCCTTATACTTCACATCACTGTCCGGAAAATGAATTCCTATATCTCCCAGCCCACATGCTCCTAAAATAGCATCCATTACGGCATGCACCAAAACATCAGCGTCAGAATGTCCTGCCAGTCCTACAGGATAGTCTATTTTTACACCCCCGATTATTAATTTCCTACCGGCCTTAAAGGCATGAACGTCTAATCCTAATCCGACTTTCATAAAAGGTTAATCTTTCTACATTATACTTTTTATATTTTATTAATTATCTCCTGCCATTTCTGGTCATAATAAGCTCTGCCAGAAATAAGTCAAGGGGAGTTGTAATTTTTATATTCTCATGCCTGCCTCTTACCACACTAACCTTCCAATTTATTCTTTCCATCAGTGAAGCGTCATCTGTGCCTATAAAATTATCCTCTCTGGCTTTATTATGAGCTTCTAAAATATTTTTGTAAAAGAAAGTCTGTGGAGTTTGGGCATGCCAGACTGTACCCCTGGGAATAGTCTTATCAACAGTACCTTTACCAATTACTTTTACAGTTTCTCGCGCAGATTCTGCCATTATTACACCTTTCACTCCAGGGTCTTTTCTGTTTTCCCTTATTAAAGTATTAATTAAAAGATCAATCTCTTCCGAGGTGATAAGCGGTCTTACACCATCATGAATAGACACTAATTTAGTGAAGGAAGGTATCTCAATAAGAGCATTATAAACAGATTCCTGTCGGCTGCTGCCGCCAATAACTAATTTTTTTACTTTATCTAAGGAATACTTTTTAATTATACTTTTTTGACATGATTCCAGATAATCTTTGTGGACTGAAACATATATTTCTTTTATTTTTGAAGATCTTTGAAAAGCAGTAATAGTATGAGCTAATATTGGTTTTCCATAGATGTTCATAAACTGCTTGCTGATATTGCCTTTTAGCCTGGTACCCTTTCCGGCTGCTGTAATTATCGCTACATTCATAAATTATCATCACTATTATTTTTTTGAAAAACCTGTTAACCGTAAAATATATAAGTTTAATAATTAAAATAATTCTAATAAATGCTATATTTTAATTTTTGGGGTTACTCCTCCTTTTCTATTATACGGTTCGTTATATAAATAATATTCAGAAAACTTTTTCAGCCTGTCGTGTAAAGATCTGGCCCTAATTTTTCCCATTCCTGCAACTTCAGACAATTCATTCACATTTGCATTTAGAATATTTTTTAAATTACCAAACTTACCAATTAAATTGGCAACAATTGATTGGGGAAGTCTTCTAACTTCGGAAACAATCCTGAGTCCTTTGGGATGTATGTCAAATTCCTTTAAACTACCTTCAACATCATAACCTAAAATTTTCACAATGTTTCTTAACTCAAGTAGTTCTTCTTCACTTAGCAGATCTATCCTGTCTTTCACTTCAAACGGTTCAGCGTCAATGTCCGGATGCGCATAATCACTTATAATATTTAAAGAATCATTCACTAAATTCGCCATTAATTCTTCAACTTGCATGTTTAAGAGCCTGCCTTCTACTCCCAACTCATATATATATTTTTTAACTTCCTTTTCGGTTCTCTGTACGATGCTTGATCTTTGAAGCACGCCGGCTACATCAAAAAGTGTTACTAGATCTTCGAGTTCTCTCACGGTTAAATTAAATGTAAGTTTATCCAGCCCTTCCTTGTACTTTTCAAGTGTTTGTGATGCCTGATTTGCTTTGGATAGGACTACTCTTGATTCCTTAAGCATATACTTTATATCACCTTTATATATGGTAATCACACCCCTTTTCATAGAAATAGAAATGACCAGGGTATTGGTTTGTTTTGCTACTCTTTCTGCAGTCCTGTGTCTTGTACCTGTTTCAGAAGTTTTAATGTCTGGATTGGGAAAAAGTTGGGTATTGGCATATAATATCCGCTTACCGTCAGAACTCAATATAATAGCCCCATCCATTTTGGCAAGCTCATGGAATTTTGCTGGAGAGAAACTGCACCCTATATAAAATCCTCCATTAACCAGCTTCAATACCTCTTCCGAATCTCCTACAACAATCAGTCCGCCTGTTTTCCCCTGAAGTATATATTCTATCCCCATCCTGAGCTCCGTTCCGGGAGCTATTTTTTTCAAGCAATCCAGTAATAATTCTCCACTTTTTTTATTCATTCGTCCTGTAAAATCAAACTTTTAATATACTGCTCCGGTTCAGTTTCTTAATATCAAAGTGCATTTTCTTATCTTTGGCACTTACTTCAATCTTCTGCCCGGATTTTATCTCCCCGCTTATTAATTTTTCAGAAATAGGATTCTCTATCAGATTTTGTATGCACCTTCTCATAGGTCTGGCGCCCATTGAAGAGTCGTAGCCTTTCTCCAGTAACAATTCCTTTGCGTTTTTTTCAAGCTCTATTGCAATCCCCTGAAGTTCAAGCTGTTGCTGTACTCTGGACATCATCAGATCCATAATATTGTAAACCTGCTGCTTTTGTAATTTATGAAATACTATTACTTCATCAACCCTGTTCAAGAATTCAGGTCTGAAAGCCTTTTTTAGTTCACTCATCACTTTTTCTTTTATTTCGTCATAGGAAAGATCTTCAGTATTTATTTTTTTAAATCCCATTGGAGTACTTTTTTGTATTTCCCTTGCTCCCAGATTAGAAGTCATTACAATCACAGTATTTTTAAAATCCACTCTCTTACCCTGGGAATCGGTAAGGTGTCCTTCCTCAAAAATTTGCAGCAGTATGTTAAAAACATCGGGATGCGCCTTTTCAATTTCATCCAGCAGTATTACACTGTATGGTTTTCTTCTCACCATTTCAGTCAGCTGTCCGCCTTCATCATAACCCACATATCCGGGAGGGGAACCGACCAGTTTTGATACGGAATGCTTTTCCATATACTCAGACATATCAACCTGTATTAAAGCTTCTTCTTTATCAAATAAGAATTCTGCTATTGTTTTAGCAAGTTCAGTCTTTCCCACACCGGAAGGTCCAAGAAACATAAAAGAGCCGATCGGTCTTTTGGGGTCTTTTAGACCGGAACGTGACCGCCTGATGGCTTTAGATACTGTATTTATAGCTTCATCCTGACCAATAACCCTCTTATGAAGCTCGTCTTCCATTCCAAGCAGTTTAGAAGATTCACTTGAAGTTAGCTTGTATACCGGGATACCAGTCCAGTTGGATAATATTTCTGTTATTTCATTCTCACCTACTACTTCCTTATCGACTTTTTTGGTTCTAATTTTAACCTCTTCTATTTCCCTTTTTTCCTTAATAAGTTGTTTCTCTTTATCACGCATCTGCGCTGCTTTCTCAAAATCCTGTGATCCTATAGCCTTCTTCTTTTCACTTGCGATTTTTTCAATATTTGCTTCCAGCTCCTTCAAATCAGGAGGAGTTGTAAGAGTTCTTACTCTGGCTCTGGATGCTGCCTCATCTATCAGGTCAATAGCTTTATCGGGCAGAAATCTGTCACTAATATACCTGTGGGACAATTTTGCAGCTGACACTATAGCATCTTCAGTTATATTAAGGCCATGAAAAGATTCATATCTGTCTTTCAGCCCTCTTAAAATTTCAATAGTTTCATATACAGTAGGTTCATTTATGAAAATTGGCTGGAATCTTCTTTCCAGGGCTTTATCTTTTTCAATATACTTACGATATTCATTAACAGTTGTAGCACCTATAGTTTGAAGTTCCCCCCTTGACAGCATGGGCTTCAAGATACTTGCAGCATCGATAGCGCCTTCAGCAGCACCAGCGCCCACCAGAGTATGAACCTCATCAATAAAAAGTATGATATCTCCATCATCCTTAATTTCAGCCAGCACCTTCTTTAGTCTTTCCTCAAAATCTCCCCTATATCTTGAACCGGCAATTAAAGCCCCCAGATCAAGTGTAAATATCTTCTTATTGGAAAGATTTGAAGGAACCTTTTTTGAACAGATGAATTGCGCCATTCCTTCAACAATTGCAGTTTTTCCTACTCCTGAGTCTCCTATTAGAATAGGATTATTTTTAGTCCTTCTGGAAAGTATTTGAATTATTCTGTCAATTTCTTTCCTTCTGCCAATCAAAGGATCAAGTTTGCCCTCCTGAGCCAGTAAAGTTAAATCCCTTCCATACTGCAGCAGCATCTTAAGCGCATTTTTTTGTCTTTTACCGGATAGGGTTCTTTCTGGTTCTAAATAATAAGACTGCTTACTTAGAAGTTCCTTTACTTTTTCCTTTACATTATCCAGAGTGACTCCCATACTATTTAAAACTCTTGCTGCCACTCCTTCCCCTTCTCTTAAGAGCCCCAGCAGTATATGCTCTGTACCTATATAATTATGCCCCATTTGAAGAGCTTCTCTTAAAGATAATTCTAAAACTTTCTTAGCTCTCGGAGTAAAGGGAATATGTTCGTAAGATTCAGAAGTCCCTTCAGTAACTACCTCTTTTACTGCCAACCTGATATCTTCAAAAGTAATATTCAATTCATAAAAAACCCTGGCAGCAATTCCTTCCTTTTCGTCAATTAAGCCAAGGAGAATATGCTCGGTACCTATATAGTTCTGTTTTAAAAATCTAGCCTCATCCTGAGCCTTGACCACTACTTTTCTTGCTCTCTCTGTGAATCTTTCAAACATTTAAATCAATCCCCTCTAGTATTTTAGCATACTTTAGCAAACCAAAGGAATGGTATTACCAATTATTTAAATTGCAGCAAAATTATATCATTTTTTTTGTAAGAATAAACTGTGAAACCAGTGATACATTACCTGGCTTTATTCAGGTCTTAAGAGGGGAAAAATAATTACATCTCTAATGGAATTGCTGTTGGTCAGTACCATAACCAATCTGTCAATCCCAATTCCTTCTCCGCCTGTGGGCGGCATTCCATATTCCAGCGCTTTTAGAAAATCTACATCAATCTTACCTGTAATCCTCTCTTCTTCGCACTTACTTCTTGCCTGTTTTCTGAATCTATCCAATTGTTCTCCGGGATCAATTAACTCAGAAAAAGCATTGGCAATCTCTTCCCCTCCTATAAACAGCTCAAATCTTTCAGTCAGGTTTTCATTATCAGGATGCCTTTTTGCCAGCGGGGATATTTCTATAGGATAATCTTTTATAAAAGTGGGTTGTATAAGATTAGGCTCAGCTACAGCTTCAAAAATTTCATTTATAATTTTTCCCTTCCCGGAGTCTTTTTCTATCTCGATACCCAGATCTTCTGCCGCTGATAATAACTCTTCTGCGCTGTTATCAAAATTTATTTTAATTCCACCAAACTTATAAATGACTTCCAACATCGTAAATCTTTTCCACTCTCTACCAAGATCGATGTTATTTCCCCTGTAACTTGTAGTTAATTTGCCGATAGATTCTTTAGAAACAAATTTTATCAGATTCTCTGTTAAATCCATCATATCATTATAGTCAGCATAAGCCTGGTAAAATTCCAGCATCGTAAATTCCGGATTATTCTTATAGGATATCCCTTCATTTCTGAAGTTTCTATTTACTTCAAAAACCTTGTCAAATCCTCCAATAATTAATCTTTTTAAATATAATTCCGGGGCAATCCTCAGGTAAAGATCAATA
>JAUWQC010000019.1 GCA_030611285.1 bacterium
TCCTTACAAAGCACGGATATGATCATTTTTTAACGGAACTTAACTTAAATAAAGCCAAATAAATTAATTGCCATGGTTTTCTTTGCAATAAATCAATTCTTATCCAAATAATTTCTTTATATTTTCTCCCTCTTTCTAATAATTTGATTCTCGGCAGCGGCGCCTAATGTTCTCGGGATTTGCGAAGCCTGCCTTTTGTTGGTTCTGGCAAACGGGGAGAGCTGTATAACCCGTGTTATATGAGTCAAACGAAGTTAGACAGAGCAGACGAAGTCTGCGAAGCGTGGCTAGCTCGGTTAAATTCTCTAAAGAATATTCCAGGGTATCCAGGAACCAGTAGCCTTCTCTCATAATTGTCTTACTCTTAGATATTTTTATTTTCTTCTTGAACAGAGGGCCATCGGTCACAAATGTGTGATATTCTCCATTCTCTCCACAAATATCAATATTATTTTCCTTTAGATATCTCAAGAAATCTTTATTTACCTTCCGACCAATCCATTCCTCAGCAAATAAATCAGATTTAGCACTAATTATCGTTGCCTCAAAACTAGAATCTATAAACTCGAGGAGGATTTTTTCCGGGTCTTTTCCCCAAAGTGGCTCAATTGCTTCAATCCCCAGCTCTCCACAAACTCTCTCCGTCCAATCTTTATGCTCTTGTAAATATATGTCGCCGAAAACTATACCCTCCACACCACCAGGAATTAAACTTTTTACTGCTCCTTTGAACTCCTGTTCATATCCATTCCATGTAGTTTCTCTTTGCAATAAAGGAATACCAATTGCCTCAGTTTGCAATTGAATTAATTTAGCTTCCGTTCCATGAAAACTTACCCGTCTATACTCTTTGGAGATAAAATTCACGAGATAAGAAATATCATATCCATTAAGAATTGCCTCGTAGCAGGCGAAGCAACTATCCTTACCGCCACTCCATGATGCAATGCCTCTCATAAGATTATTTTCCTCCTATTATTTTTAGAGGTTTACAAAACCCTTTTAAGTATGCACATTTTTTATCTCTAGGTCTACATCCAATGCAGTGAGTAATTTTTTCCCTTTTTTTGGGAATTGTCTCATCAGCTATTCTAACTTAAGAAACTTTAGTATACAATGTTCTAACTATAGGGGTTCAGGGGTTCACCCTAGTAAAAAATAGTTCTCTTGAAATATAAAAAATTATTTACTGGCAGTTAATAATATGAAAGAAAAAATATTTAATCATGTTGCTATTACAATAAACGATTTATCAGATATAAAAAACTTTTATGTGAATATTTTAGGACTTGAAATAAAAAGGAAGTTTGCATTACCAAAAACAATATTAAATCAAATTTTTAATATTAAAAAAAATACTGAAGTCGTAGTTGTTGGTAAAAAAGATTTTGCAATGGAATTATTTATAGCTGATAAAACTAATTATAGAAATTTTCAACATATTTGTATAACAGTTAACGACAGGAAACAAGTAATAAAAAAAGCACAGAAAAATAATTATCCTTGTACTATTATAAAACGTGATACTTCTGATGCTGTTTTTATAAAAGACAAATCAAATAATTTATTTGAAATAAAACAAAGATTCAACCAAGAATAACTATTGAGGAAATGATAATTTCAAAATATTCCAATTATATATCTGACTATATATCTATAAAAGTTTTTCATATAATAATTCACCTAAATTGATATTCAACATCACCACGGCATTACAAATAATATTCACACTATAATGTGAAGTTGATGATTTATTTCTTTTGCTTACATCTATTTCTCTTAGGTATGATAAAACCTGTATTTCTCCTATATTCAAGATATTTTTTCCCATAGCGAATGATGAGATCCTTTTCCTCTGCCCAACAAAACAAATAGAAAATTGGTATCCAGATAAGCGAGATTAAAGCAAGAAAAGGAGAATTCAAGAAGAAAGCAATTACCCACCATAATGTTAACTCACCAGCTGCTTGAGGGTGCCTGATTTTCATATAAATACCCCCATAAAGAATGTGTTCCTTTTTTGGTATAATGGACTCTTCTCCTGCGTCTTTAATACCTTTTCCAAACAAGTAACCTCCCGGGATTGCAATTAAAGTCGCTATCAAAGCTGAAATCCACCAATCCCAGGGGAAGGTTTTAGGAAAAGGAACTGTTAGAGGGTAGAAGAAGTAGATTACGTAGTTAATACAAACTATTATCTCAAAGATCGAGGCTATCAGTCTATATCTCGCGCACTTAGGGTAAGCAATTTTACCAATCTTTTTTTCCAAAACAGCAGGACCTACACTTTTTACATAGAAATACGAGAAAAGCAAAGCTGAAACAAGCATTACAATAAAATTAATATATACAATCATCTTTATCCTCTTCTACAATATAAATGTTCTGTGCGACTTTATATAACATGAAATATCGAAGTACTTCGTTTATGCTACTAAATTGGCATGTTTTGCGAAATACTTCGCCTGTGCACGATTCTAGATGAAGCCTTATAATCAAGATTCTCGTAATGATATATTATAACAATTTGCCATAAATAGATGAAACTTCAATCTACACCCAGACCATTCTCATGGGCAAAATAATAATTAGCTTAAAAACAGTTTTACAGTATAATTGTTATGTTTTATTATATTTTCTATATAATTACCTGTTATATGAATAGGTGACAGTAACTAGAGATAAGAAGAAGGTTGGCGCAATGGATCCGAGAATAGAAAAACTGGCAAAAAACCTGGTAAATTATTCCTGCAAGGTACAAAAAGGAGAAAAAGTTCTAGTAGAGTGCGTCGGCAACTCCGGAATTCCACTGACCAGGGCTCTCATAAAAGAAATATATAAAACCGGAGGAATGCCGTATGCAGATTTAAAGGACAACAGCGTTATAAGGGAGCTGCTTAAAGAAAACACTGCGGAACAGCTGGAATCTCTGGCTAAATATGAGCTTACCCGTATGAAGGAAATGGATGCCTTCATTGGAATAAGAGCCGGTGACAATGTTAGTGAAATGAGTGATATCGCACCTGAAAAAATAGCTGCTTATATGAAATATTTTGTTAAAGCAGTAAATGAGGAAAGAGTAAACAACACCAGGTGGGTTGTTATAAGATATCCTAACAACTCAATGGCCCAACTGGCAAATACCAGTGTGGAAGCTTTTGAAGATTTTTATTTTAACGTGTGCAATCTGGACTATGGCAAGATGTCAAAAGCTATGGATAATCTGGTGGAACTTATGAATAAAACAGATAAAGTTCGTATAACCGGTAGAGATACTGATCTGATTTTCTCTATCAAAGATATCCCCGCTGTAAAGTGTGATGGTGAATTTAATATTCCCGATGGTGAAGTTTTTACAGCTCCGGTAATAAATTCTGTAAACGGCAGGCTGGCCTATAACTGTCCGGCCGTCTATCAGGGGGTTGCCTATGAAAATATCAGCCTGCAATTTAAAAATGGTAAGATTATTAAAGCTACAGCCAGCGATACAGAAAGAATTAATAAGGTCTTTGATACAGACGAAGGATCCAGATATATAGGAGAATTTTCCATAGGTGTCAACCCATATATAACCAGGCCTATGAAAGATGCGCTATTCGATGAAAAAATAATGGGAAGCTTTCACTTCACACCTGGAAAGTGCTACAAGGAAGCATCAAACGGCAATGATTCCGCGATACACTGGGACCTGGTATGCATACAAACACCCGAATATGGAGGCGGGGAAATTTATTTTGATGATATCCTGGTAAGAAAGGATGGGAGGTTCGTAACCGAAGAACTGGGAGGCTTAAATCCCGAAAACTTAAAATAACATAAATTACTTTATCTTTTTTATAGGAGCAAAACTTACCAGCAGATGTTTTATACCAGCCTTGTCAAAAATCACATCCAGTTCACAGTCATCCACCAGCTTCTTCACCTTTAAAATTTTACCCTGCCCAAAATACTTATGCTCTATTAAATCGCCCTTTTTATAACTGTAATCTCCACCATACCCATTTTTATCCGCTGCTCTGCCCTGTGCCCAACCCTGCTTCATACTTTCAGACTCAATCCTGTTTTCATCAATTACAAGATCCTGGGGGATTTCATTTATAAACCTGGAAACAGCCCTAAAGCTGGTATCGCCATAGATACTATGTGACACCGAAGAAGACAAAAATACCTTTTCTTTTGCCCTGGTAATACCAACATAGCACAGTCTTCTTTCCTCTTCCAGCTCCTCAACACTATTCATACTTCTGGAATGTGGAAAAATTCCTTCCTCCATTCCTATAATGAATACTACCGGAAACTCAAGCCCCTTTGCATTATGAAGAGTCATCAGCACCAGTCCATCCGTACTTTCATCATAATTATCAATATCGGTAAGAAGTGAGACTTCTTCCAAAAATCCATCCAGATTATATAGGCCACCGACATCCCTGGAGTTCTTTTCAGTAACAGAACCCCTAGAGTCTCCAGGGGAAACAGCAGAGATGTTGTATAGTGCAGCTTTTTCTTCATACTCTCTGGTAACAGTTAAAAGTTCCTTTAAGTTCTCTATTCTGTTTAAAGCTTCGATGGTGTTTTCCCGCTCAAGCTCTCTCATATAGCTGGTTTCCCCCCAGATTTTCTGCAATACCTCACTAACCCCACGCTCTAAGGCAAAACTTCTAAAATCTGCAATAAGTGATATAAATTTATCGATTCTTTCTTTTGCTCCCCTTCCCAGCAGAGGAATTTCATCACTCCTGTAAAAAGCCTCACAAAAAGTTATATTATTCTTACGAGCATATTTTTCTATAGCAGCAATTGTCAATTTACCAATCTTTCGCCTGGGAACATTCACAATTCTTACCAAACTGACTACATCCTTAGGATTTGCAATTAACTTCATATAAGCAAGCATATCTTTTATTTCTTTTCTATCGTAAAATCTTAAACCCCCGTAAATTTTATAGGGTATATTTTGTCTTACCAGGTATTCTTCCACAGCTCTGGACTGGGCGTTGGTCCTATAAAAGATTGAAAAATCCTTGTATTTCTTGTTTTTTTCTTTCATATATTTTTCTATCTTCCGGACTATAAAATTAACCTCGGCCTTTTCATCCGGAGCTATATATTTTGAAACCATTTCCCCTTCAGGATTCTCGGTCCATAAATTTTTATGTTTCCTGTTTTCATTATTTCTTATGATAAAATTTGCGGCATCCAGTATTTTCTGAGTGGATCTGTAATTTTGTTCCAGTTTTATGACCACAGCATCATCAAACTGCTTATCAAAATCAATAATATTTTTAATCTCCGCACCGCGCCAGCTATAAATGTTCTGGTCATCATCTCCAACCACACAGATTCTTTTATGCTTTTCCGATAAAAGCATGACAATTTCATTCTGAGCAATATTTGTATCCTGAAACTCATCTACCAGAATATATTTAAATTTTTCCTGGTATTTCTTTCTTACTTCCGGAAATAAATTTAAAATGTCAACCACAAACATCAAAAGGTCATCAAAATCAAGTGCGTTGGCTTTAAACAGCTTTTCCTGATATAAACTGTAAATTTTAGCCGCTATTTTCTCGAAATAATCAACCGCCTTTTTTGAGAAAGCTTCATAGTCAATAAGCTTATTTTTGGCATCGCTAATGACTGACATCACTGCTCTGGGAGGAAATCTTCTGATATCTATGTCCAGTTCTTTTTCAACATTGGATACCAGACTTAATGCGTCATCAGCATCATAAATCACATAATTTCTAGACATGCCAAGGTGATTAATCTCATACCTGAGGAGTCTTGCGCAGAATGAATGAAAGGTACTGACCCACATATATTCCCCAACTCTGCCAACCAGTTCTATAACTCTCCTTTTCATCTCTCTGGCTGCTTTATTGGTAAAAGTAATAGCAAGAATATTAAAGGGGTCTACTCCCCTGCTCTTAATCAGATATGCAATCCTGTAAGTCAGCACTCTTGTTTTTCCGCTTCCTGCGCCGGCAATAACCAGGAGCGGCTTTTCGGTACTTTTTACCGCTTTAATTTGCTGGGGGTTTAAATATTTTTCTAATTCCAAGTTTCACTAAACTATCTAATTTTCTTTCCAATAACACTGGCAATATTTCTTACCTGGCGTACCAGCTCCGCCAGCTCTTTTGCATTCAAGGACTGTTGTCCATCACTAAGTGCCTGTGAAGGATTAGGATGAGTCTCAACAATAAGGCCGTCTGCACCCACTGCAATCGCTGCCCTGCTCATAGGAATAACCAGATCACTCTGTCCCGTGGCATGAGAAGGATCAATAATTATAGGAAGTTTACTCAATTTTTTAATGACCGGGACCGCTGACAGATCCAGTGTAAATCTGGTACTAGTTTCAAATGTTCTTATCCCTCTTTCGCACAGCACTACTTCTGTATTTCCTCTTAAAGTTATATACTCAACTGCAAGCAGCCATTCCTTTATTGACGATGCCCATCCTCTTTTAAGGATAACCTTTTTATTTCTTTCATTTGCCACTCTGCCCACTTTTTTAAGCAGCGCAAAATTAGACATATTCCTGGTGCCGATTTGCAGGACATCTGCGTTATCAGCTACTATATCAACATTTTCAGTATCAGTAACTTCGGTTACTGTCTTAAGACCATATTTAACATTAATTTCCTTTAGATACTTTAGACCTTTTTTTCCAAGTCCCTGAAAGCTGTAGGGAGACGTTCTGGGCTTATAAGCTCCGCCCCGCATAAATAAAAGTCCCAGATCCTTTACTATTTTTGCAGTAGCATCTAACTGCTCCCAGCTCTCAATTGCGCACGGCCCTGCAATTATAGTAATATAGCCTTCTTCAATCAGCTTTGCAGTGTCTTTGTCTTTAATTCCTTCAAGTTTTTCTTTTTTATTTTCCATTTAAAGATATTTCTTTCTAATATAAAATAATCATTATTGGATACTTTTAAAATACAGCAACCGGATATTTAGAGACTCTCATCTTTTTCCAAAACCTGAACATTTCTCAGGATGCTTTCAAAAATCTGTATAATATTATCATTATACAGGGGACCCTTATTATATTTAATAATATTATTAATTAATTCTTCCTCCCTTTTTGCATCGTATAAAGGTACATTTCTATCTTCTTTCAACCTTTTTATTTTCATTACTGCTTCTGCCCTTTTATTTAGAAAATCTACAATATTTTTATCAATTTCATTGATCTCTTCTCTATATTTTTTTAACTTTTCTTTAAAGTTGTTTTCCATCAATACTCCTTTAATTCTTTTTTTATTTTCATTTACTCCCATTCTATAGTACTCGGTGGCTTCGAGCTTATATCATATACCACTCTGTTTACTCCATCAACCTCACCTATAATTCTTGTGCTCATTCTTTCAAGTACCTTATGCGGAAGCTTCACCCAATCAGCAGTCATTGCATCAGCGCTGCTCACTGCTCTTATTATTATAGGATATGCATATGTCCTTTCATCACCCATCACCCCTACACTTTTAATGCTTGCAAGCACAGCAAAAGACTGCCAGATACTTTTATACAGCCCTGCTCTCTTTATTTCCTCAACTACTATCTCATCTGCATTCTGAAGTATTTTTATCTTTTCTTCCGTAACCTCGCCAATTATTCTGATTGCCAGGCCAGGTCCGGGAAACGGCTGTCTCCAGAGTATCTCATCCGGAAGACCTAATTCTATTCCTATCTTCCTTATTTCATCTTTAAATAACAACCTTAAAGGCTCAATTAATTTAAGTCTCATATCAGCCGGAAGGCCGCCTACATTATGATGTGTCTTTATTCTAGCAGCATCTCTGGTACCGCTTTCTATCACATCCGGGTATAGTGTCCCCTGCACCAGGTAATTTGCATTTTTTATCTTTGACGCCTCTTCTTCAAATATTCTTATAAATTCATTTCCAATTATCTTTCTTTTCTTTTCAGGGTCTGTGATTCCCACCAGTTTACTTAAAAATCTATCCCTGGCATTTATATGAATCAGGTTAATTTTAAAATTTTGTTTGAACGTTTCCACAACCTTGCCTGCCTCCCCTTTCCGGAGAAGTCCATGATCAACAAAAATGCAGGTAAGTTTATTACCAACAGCTTTGCTTACTAAAACTGCCGCTACCAAAGAATCTACTCCTCCGCTCAGACCGCATATAACTCTTCCCTCTTTTATTTTATCTTTTACTTTTTTTATCTGTTTTTCAATAATAGAAACCATAGTCCAGGTAGGTGAGCATCCACAGATATCAAACAGGAAATTCTTAAGTATATCCATTCCGGATGGAGTATGCATTACCTCTGGATGAAACTGTATCCCATATATTTTATTTTTAGGTTCTTCTATACCCGCAATAGGAAGATTGGGAGTGGAAGCTATCACATTAAAGGCTGGAGGAATCTTAACCACACTATCCTTATGGCTCATCCAGCAGGTTTCCAGGGGCTTTAAGTCTTTAAAAAGTGGTGATTTTAAGTTCAGTTTTATTTTTGTTTTTCCATACTCGTTGTGTCCGCTGGTGACAATCCCACCATCAAATAACCGGGCTATCAACTGCATTCCGTAACAAATTCCAAGTATGGGTATGCCCAGAGAAAAAATCTCTTTATCCACTACAGGAACTTTTCTGTCTTTTGATAGAATACTATAGGGCGAACCAGAAAGTATCAGGCCACTGGGTTTCTTTTCCTTTATTTTTTCAATATTAGTATCATATGGAATAAGTTCAGAATAAACCCTGAGTTCCCTGACTCTCCTTGTAATTAATTGGCTGTATTGCCCTCCAAAATCAATTACCGGTACACTATCCATATTACGACCCCATACCTACTTTCTGTTGCTGTTGGTGAAGTTTACCTTCTGTTTTAATTGATGGAGCCACCACTACTTCAGCTTTCTGGAAATCCTTGATGTTTTCATAACCGCATGTAGCCATTGAAGTTCTCAGCGCTCCAAATAGATTTAAAGTTCCATCATTTTCAAATGCAGGTCCCACCAGTATTTCTCCCAAACTAGCAGCTACATCTGTCTTAATTCTGGTACCCCTTGGAAGATCGGGGTGGAAGGTGGCCATACCCCAGTGATAACCCCTGCCTGGAGCTTCTTTAGCTCTTGAAAGCGGGGAACCTATCATAACCAGATCTGCGCCGCAGGCAATAGCTTTCGCAATATCTCCACCTGTATGCATACCGCCATCGGCAATCACTAATGAGTACTGTCCTGTTTCCTCCAGATGTCTGACTCTCGCAGCTGAAGCATCCGCAATCGCAGTAGCCTGAGGCACACCAATTCCCAGCACCTCCCTTGTGGTACACGCTGCTCCGGGACCGACACCTACTAGAACACCAACCGCTCCTGTCCGCATCAGGTGCAGGGAAGTGGAATATGATGCACAGCCGCCAACTATTACCGGTACCGGACATTCAGGAATAAATTTTTTCAAATCCAACGGCATTTTTGTCTTACTCACATGCTCAGCGCTAACCACCGTACCCTGTATTATCAGAATATCAAGACCAGCATCTATAGCTATATTATAATACTTTTCAACATTTTTAGGAGTCAAGGAGGCGCAGGCTATATCACTTTCTTTCTTTATCTGTTTTACTCTTTTAGCAATTAATTCCTCTTTAATGGGCTTACTATAAATTTTCTGCATTTTACTGGTAGCTTCTCCTGCAGAAAATTTTGAAATTCTTTCCAGAATTTCATCCGCATTATCATATCTGCACTGCAGACCCTCTAAATTCAGCACAGCAAGCCCCCCTACTTTTCTCATTTCTATAGCAAATCTCACATCTACAACACCATCCATTGCTGAAGCCAGTACAGGCAGTTCAAGCTTATATTCTCCAATTTTTACTGAAATATCAATATCCTCCGGATCCCTGGTTCTCCTACTCGGGACTATTGATACTTCATCAAAACCATAAGATCTCCTGCCGGTTTTCCCCTTGCCAATTTCTATTTCCATTTATTCCCCTTATCTTTTAAGTTTTTTCTCTTCTCTATTTATTAATCTTTTAATATTTTCTCTATGAGTAACAAAAATAAGCGCACACCAGAAAAATGTTGCAATTACTATCGGCCACGTATGTCCGGTAAAATAAAATACAATGGGAACAGTAATAGTCGCACTTAAAGATGCCAGAGATACAATTCTAAAAACCAGTAAAATAACAGCCCAGGTGCCAAGAATAATAACAAATGGAAGTATCTTCAACCATATGGGATTATCCATGAATGGCAGCATTGACACTCCGATTACTACTCCAAAAGAAGTTGCGATTCCCTTTCCACCTTTAAATTTAATGTAGACAGGAAAATCATGGCCCAATACAACAGCAACGGATACGATGGAAAGAAGTATTAGATTCTTATCCTGAGGATAAATCTGAGGATAAATGAAGTACAGTACCAGTATCGGTGTGAACCCTTTTATGACATCAACAACTATTGTTAAAATACCATAACCTGCACCAAGGGTACGTGTAACGTTAGTCCCCCCCACATTTCCGCTTCCATATTTTCTTATATCGTCACCCTTCTTTATTCTATGAATTACATACGCAGTGGGAAACGCGCCAAAAAGGTAGGCTGCAATTATAAACGTAATCTTATAAAATAAATTAATATTCATAATATATAATAATAATTACCTATTATTTTGGTTTAGAAACTCTAGAAAAATCAAAAAGATATGAATCCTTTAAAAACCGTAAATTACTTTCTAAAAATCCATAGAATAATAATAAAAGAAATATTACTATAAGTCATTGATTTATTCAATTTATTAAGTGAGATTTTCGGGTCTGGCAAGTGGCTTTTTGATTTCATCATTAATTTTTTTATTTTTAATTTTAAGACTAGATTCTTTTTTTATGTTATTCATTTATTTAAACTATGCGGAAAATTTTAACACTAAAAAGAAATTTATAAAAATCTTTTAGAGAATTTCATGCCGTTTTCTACGTCTATGTTGGCCAGAGTGATGTAGATAGTGGTTGTGCTGATATCGGAATGTCCCAGAATTCGCCTTAGTATCTCTATATCTTTTGTCTGCTTATAGTATTGTGTGGTATAGGTATGCCTTAGAGTATGGGGTAAAATATTTTTATCTATTCCGGCTTTTTGAGCATATCTTTTTACCATTTGCTGAATGTACCTATCTGAAAGTTTCTTTCCTTTAAGTGCTGAGAAAAAGAAATTTCTTTTAGGTCTTATATTGCTCCAGTTATCTAAAAGATTAGTAAGGTAATCCGGTATGGCAAGAGCTTTGTCCTTTTTCCC
>JAUWQC010000049.1 GCA_030611285.1 bacterium
TCAAAAACATCAAGACCGGCACCAGCAATTTTACCATTCTTTAGTGCGGCAATAAGAGCTTTCTCGTCTACAACTCCTCCGCGGGAAGTATTAATGAAGATAGCAGTACTTTTCATTAAATCAATCTCTTTTTCACCAATAAATTTTTCAGTATTTTTATTAAATGGAATATGTATGGAAATCACATCTGATTTTCTTAGCAATTCGGATAAATTTTCTACTTGAGAAAATTCTCTATTGAGAAAACCTTTACAATCTGAAAGATATAGGTCAAAGATAATAATATTCATATTAAAAGCTTTTCTTGCTATCTCCGCTACTCTCTTTCCTATCCGTCCTGCACCAATTATACCAATTGTTTTACCATATAGCTCCATCCCTGTTACCTTAGTCCTAATTAAGAAATCGCCTTTGGCTCTCAAAGCCTTCTCAACTACATTTATTTTTTTAGCCAACATTATAATCATTCCAAATACATGTTCCGCCACTGATTCGGTAGGGCCATCGGGAGCATAAACAACTGGTATGCCCATATTTGTGGCAGCAGAAATATCTACATTATCATACCCCACACCGGGACGGCCTATTACCTTAAGATTTTCAGAATTTTCTATCTCTTTTTTGCCAATCTTGAAAACAGCAGAACAGATAACCCCTTCAACCTCTTTCAAGTTCTTTACTAATTTTTTTGTGTCATTATTGTAAATTTCAATAACTTCTACATTTTTCTTTAGAAGATTAAGGGCTTCTTTGTGCAGAGGTCTATCTAATAAAATTTTGTCCATGTTTTTTCTCCTTATCAATTTTATTACTTGTTTTTAAATAGGTGCGTTCGGTTAATGCAAGAAGTGCTCTCATGGCATCCCTCGTCTTGGTTATCTCTCTCGCTTTAATAGCTTCCAATACCTTCCAGTGATTATCTAAACCTTTCTTGGTATGTTCTATGCTACCTATAAATTCCTCCAGAGATGTTCTTATGGCTAAACTAATTTTATAAAGTAAGGGGTTATCCACACTTTCGACAAGAGCTAAATGAAATTTTAAATCATATTCTGAAGCTTTCAGGTTGTCTTTGCCCAGAAATTTTTCGTAGTTTTCCAGATATGTAGTCATCCTTTTTATATCTTTCGGTTTTGCCTTTTTTGCTGCTAAAATTGCTATATCTACTTCCAGTATTTTCCGAACTTCCATTAAATTTTTAACATTTGAACCGATATTTAGAGATAAAATAATATTTTTTGATAATGGCTTTGCGGAATTTTCTGTTATATAAGTTCCCTGGCCTCTTTTAACTTCAATAAGCCCAGTAGCCTGGAGTATTTGCAACCCCTCCCGTAAAGAAGAAATTCCTACATTTAACATCTTTGCTAATTCTCTCTGAGGGGGTAGCTTCTGTCCCCAAATTAATTTACCTTTTGAAATTTGTTCGAGTAACTTCTCTGCAACTGCTTCGGAAACGGTTAAAGTTTTTATACCATCAAACAAGGCATTCTCTCCTATATTTTGTATTTTAGGCACTTTAATGCCTTTTGCACAATAAACTCTGCAGATATCTCATAAGCATTAAAGAGTTCTCTTATATTCCCGGATACCCCAAATTTATCATCTATACCAATCGAATCAAAGATAAAAGGAAGTAAGTATTTTTTATTTTTACAGATAACCCCGGAAACAAGATTTGCAAACCCACCTATTTGATGTTCTTCACAGGTAAGAATTACACCAGTTTCTCTAACCGCTCTCATGATTACATCTTCATCAATAGGTTTTATAGTATGCATATTGATTATCCTGCACTCTATCCCTGATTCCTCTTTTAAAATATAAGCCGCCCTCATTGCTTCGGTAAGTATCGGCCCACAGGCTATAATTGAAAGATCCTCTCCTTCATTTTTATAATCTTTTGCAATCTGAATATCGAAAGCATCTTTAAAAAACTCTCCTTTTTTGCGATACCGCACTATATTTGCTTTACTAAATTCAAATGGACTATCTTTATCAGTAACTACCGGGGTTGCTTCTCTGGCTAATCTTAAATAGCATGGACCCCGCAACTCTAAGACCATATATTCTGTCATCTTTTTTGCTTCCTCTACATCACAAGGAATCCCCATATGCATATTGGGAAGCACGGTTATTAGCGAAATATCTTCCAGAGCCTGATGTGTCCCCCCATCAGGGCCTACAGAAATTCCTCCATGGGCACCTATAATCTTAACATTAAGATTATCATTGCAAATAGTTGTCCTAATTTGATCCCATGGCCTACCTGAGGCAAAAACGCCATAGGTACCAACCACAGGTATCCAGCCCTCATGAGCAAGTCCGGCTGCCATTGTCATCATGTTTTGTTCTGCTATTCCCGCATTTATCACTCTATTCTCCCGAGTTGGATCAGCCCTTTCAAAGTCGGTAATTTTGATAGAATTTGAAATATCAGCATGTATTGTAACCACCTTGGGGTGTTCCCCAACCCGTGCTATACCTTCGCCAAATCCGTTTCTATTTGGCTTCATCTTGACTTTCATACAATTTTCTTTATTCCACCAATAATCTTTTGAATACTTAGGCAATACAGAATCGAGTTTTTTGTTTTGCTCTATAGAAAAATTTTTTGCCTTATTTAATAAAGTTAAAATTTTATCTTTAGATAAATAGTTATGTGGAAGGTCACTAAGAGCTTTAAATAATTCCTCCTCATCTTTAGTTGCTACTCCGTGCCACTCAACTTTGTTCTCCATAAATGACACCCCTTTACCTTTTACGGTATTTGCAATAATAAGGGTAGGTTTATCTTTCGATTCACCTGCTTTCTTAAAGGCATCGAGTATTTCCCGCATATTATGCCCGTCTATTTCGATAACCTCCCATCCAAAAGCCCGATATTTCTGATCCAGGGGAGATATTTTCATAATTGAATCCACTTCACCATCGATCTGAAGCCTATTTCTATCAACAATTCCAATGAAATTATTAAGTGAATAATTGCTGGCAGCCATAGCAGATTCCCATATACTGCCTTCTTGTTGTTCACCATCACCCATAATACAAAATACTCGATATTTTTTATCATTAAGTTTTCCTGAAAGAGCAATACCACAGGCAATGCTTAAGCCCTGACCTAATGAACCGGTTGAAACCTCAATCCCGGGAAGATCGGGAGCATGTGGATGTCCCTGAAAAGGACTGTTAAATTTCCTTAAGGTAATCATATCTTCAATATTAAAAAATCCTGCAAGAGCAAGACCTGCATATTGAGCAGGAGCTTTATGTCCCGCAGAAAAGATTATTCGGTCTCTATTTTCCCATTCAGGATTTTCAGGATCAAGATTCGCAACATTAAGGTATAATGCAGCGGTTATATCCATAATCGAAAGCGAACCACCTGGATGCCCGGATCCAGCAGCATGAATACTCAACAATGAATAAAATCTCATTTTAGACGCAGCCTCAATTAATTCTTTTTCACTAAGTTTTTTATTTATCATCTTACCCTTCCATTAAAAGTTATTGAATTAGAAGAACAAACACTTGCACAAAGCCCGCAACCCATACATTTTTCTTTTATAATTCGATATTTCTCATCTTCCATAATAACTGCTTTAGAGTAACAAATTTTCTCGCATAACCCACAGGAAGTACACTTTGCTTGATTTATTTCCGCTTTTAAATTTGTAGATGTACTCCTCTCTCTAACCTTTTGATGAGTTAACCCTCTAAGCTCCTCAACTTTTTCTAAACCCTTCTCTTCAAGATATTCTTTAATACCGGAGGCTACTTTATTAAATATGCCAAAACCTTTAAGTATAGGCGCGGTAACCATTCCAACTCCGGTCGCACCAGCCATAATCATCTGGATTGCTGATTTATAATCGGTAACACCACCCACACCAACCACTGGTATATCTACAAATCTCGAAATTTCATAAATATATTTCAAAGTAACTGGAAGAATGCATTTCCCCGATAGGTAAGCACTTCCATCCCTGCTCCCCATAACCGGTTCACCGGTTTTGATATCTATAGAAAGAACGGGCCCCATAGAATCCATTGCTGCAATAGCATCTACCCCGGCAGAGACCAAATTCTTTAAAACTTCTTCTAAATTAAGAAGAAGGGGCGGCAACTTTACCATAATTGGTACTTTAATTAAAGGCCTTGCTTTCTTTACCGTCTCAACCAATTGTGTTGGATCATAATCTACGAAAGATACTATCTTCGAACCTGCCTTTACCAGTTCAACTGCCATTTCTACAGCCGTATCAGGATTCACATAATTTTTTGCAATACTGGTTACTACCGGTGTATCTACTTGGAGAGAATTTATCGTTCTTATCCATTCTTTAAAGCCTATATCTGACCAATCTGCATTAATAAGGCTTCTCTCGTACTTTCGAATATATGGTACCGGTGATTTTATAGGTTCAGGTCTAATACCCTTGGTAAAAATCATCCCAATCTCAAACTTCGAAGCCTTTTCTATGAGTTCCAAAGAACCCGAAAGAGGACCTTCTGTAAGCATAAGTGGATTTTTTAGGCTAAAACCAAGAAAATCTATAGAGATATTTGACATAATTTTTCCCTTTATTCACACAATTTTTAAAGCATTTTCTGGACATTTTAACACGCAAGCTCCGCACTGGTCACACATTAAGACTTCATCACCTTCTGGAGAAAGAAAAAGTCGGTCACACACTTTTAGACACTCACCACACCCTGTACATTTCTCTTTTTCTACCCGAACACTGTTTCCCCTCTTATAAATTGCACCATGAGGGCATACCGACAAACAAACAGGTTTAGAACATTGAATACATACACGATCAACAAGCTCTAAAATATCACTTCTGTATATATGAATTCTGCTTCTAGCCCTATTTATTACTTTTTCTTTTGCTATAGAACAGGCTGCCTCACAAATACGACAACCTGTGCACAAACTTTTATCCACTTTTATAAAACTCATATCTCTTCCTCTATGCCCAATCGATTTAGGGTTTCAGGCGTAGGAACCCCTTTTTTAGTCCATCCACGCAGTTCATAATATTTATCAAGCATAAAATCCTGTTTTTCTCTGCTTATTACCTTGCCTTTTAGAGGCCCCGATTTTATGCCTTCTACGGCAAACTTCTCTGGGAGATAATCATCTTTTCTAGACATACCCTCTTTAATATTAAACAATTTTGAAAGATTCCAAATTCTTTCTCCTGCTATTTTCATTTTAGCAAGATCCCAATCCTCGCCTGTAGCTTCGTTTACCATTTCTGGAAGAATCTCATTTAACAATCCTATTCCGTAAGCAAACTGACAAACAATCAAGCTTTCTTCAGCAGCCTTTTCATCCTGCTGATTCCTTACAAAATCTATTTTTTTATCAAGGTCGTTTTCTCCCCAAACTGAGGCAAGCTCTCTCCCTAAAGGCCATGATCTTAAATGACAGGCTCCTCTATCAGCAGTCATATAAACCAATGCTGTTCCATCAGAACACCTTGGATCATAAGCCGGTATACCGAGGCCTTTTACCTCCGGCATTAAGTAGGAAATATCCAATTTTTTACCGGCGAACCGTAATCCCTCAGCTAAAACATCGCCTATTCCCTCCCGATAAGATATCTGCTTAAAAAGTTGAATAATTTTCTCCCTCTTTTTCTCCAGTTCTCCAAAATTAATCTTACCCGAAGCAAGAAGTGCTCCAATCAATGCTCCTGTAGACATAGTATCAAGTCCATATTGGTTACAATAATAATTAAACTCGGCAATTTCATTAAGATCTAAAACCCCGATATTTGGACCCAAAAGAGCTATCGTTTCATATTCCGGACCTTCTATGCTAAATTTTCCTCTATTGTAGCCTCTTGCACACGCAATAGGACATTCACCACAGGATAACCTCTTACTATTCAACGCTTCCACCGCAAACTCATCTATAGAAGCAACGGATTCTACTGCCCCTTCTGTAAAATTATTCACAGGCAGTAATCCAATCATATTTACAGAAGTTATCGTCCTGGGAGTACCGTATTTTCGCTGATCCGGAACCCATGGATTGTTAAAAATAACCTCTCTCGCCTTTTTAACCGAAAGAAGAAATGAATAAAAGTTAGCTATGGGAATATCTTGTGTACCTTTTACCGCTATCGCCTTGACCTTTTTTGATCCTAAAACTGCTCCACTTCCACCACGGGCAGCTTGCCTTGAATAATCACTAGAAACACTGGCAAATCGTACGAGGTTCTCTCCGGCTGGGCCAATAGACATCACCCTTACCGCAGGGTCTTTAAGGAATTTTTTGACGTAATTCTCTGTATCATAGATATACATTCCCCAAATATTAGTTGCATCTATAAATGATACTTTATTATTATTAATAAAAATAATTACGGGTTTTTCCGAAACCCCTTCGATGACGAAAAGATCAAAACCTGTTGCTTTTATTTCTTGTGCAAAATGTCCCCCGGAGTTACAATCAAGATAAATTCCAGTTAACGGGGATTTGGTAATTGTTTCATATCGAGAAGACGCCGGAGCAGATGTTCCCGTTAACGGACCGGTAGCAATTATAAATTTATTTTCAGGCCCCAAAGGATCAATATGGGGTCCCAACTCTTTCACAAGATATTTAGTTCCAATTCCTTTACCTCCAATAAATATTTTTTCATATTCTGAAGGGATATCTTCTTCTGTATATATTTGCGTACTTAAATTAACTCTTAATAATTTATGAAACCTTGACATTCCTTAACTCATCCTCCACGAGGCTTTATTATGGGGCCAGGGAGAATTCAAAAGATTCTTTGTTTTTTGCCCGGCTTTTTTGATAAGATCATCCTGCATTTTATTTGCACTGCGAAGTGCGCTTTCTTCATCTATTGTTAAAACCTTTCGGTTTTCCATTACGATCTTACCATCGATTATGCTGGTTACCACATCTGTACCCCGGGCACTATAAACAATCTTGGGGACCGTTTTCCCTCCGGGCATAATGTGGGGACAATTAAAATCCAGAAGAATTATATCAGCCCGTTTTCCTTTCTCTATTGAACCAGTGAAAGAATCCATCCCTAAAACTTTTGCTCCTTCAATTGTAAGCATCTCTAAAACT
>JAUWQC010000278.1 GCA_030611285.1 bacterium
TGTGTTCATTCCACCAAGATTTCTGGTTCCTACCTTACTTACATCGATACCTTTTATTTTTCCGGCAATATACGCGGATGGGAAGGAGCCGATGAGATATGATACCAGTAGAATAACTATAGTATTTAAGTAAAAATTTTGCAGAATCATACCTCTCCTCTAGTTTATTGATAATATCAATTACAGCTGAACAGTAAAATTAAAAGCTATCTACTAATAATAAAGTGATTATACCATAAAGGAAATTCATAAAAAATGATAAGGTAATTTTTAAGCCTGCAGCTGGTGCTGAAATTTATAGAGTTTATATTGACATCCTCATATCTTTGCCTTAAATGGTGGGGTTTTATGGTGTGGAGGATAAATTCCCCTTAATTTAAGTAGTTCCTCATAGATGTTTTTCTATTATGCATTGTATTTAGTAGTAAAATTATTTTTCTTTTAAAGTGAAAAAATTATTTTGTAAATTTATTAAAATCTTTTATAATATAGTTGACAGCAATATTATTATCTAATAAAATTATAGCTGAAAATAAAGTTGGTGGGTATATTGTTTGATGAATATGATAAAAGTTATCCTATAGAGTTAGTAGCTGATTTTTTAGGGGTAAACAGCAGGACACTTTATTATTATGAAAGATTTAGCCTTGTATGCCCCATCAGGAGAGGCAGAAAAAGATATTATTCTAAGGTGGATATCAGGTGGCTGGAGTATGTGAGGGAACTTATGTACGATCAGGGGATGAATTTAAGGTCAATAATTATCCTTATAAGAAGGAGAGATAATATAATCCTGGAGAAGTGTCCGGAAGATGTGGTTGATTGTTTTAAGAATTACTTAATGCAGATTAATAAACAAGAAGAGTAATATTATTAAATTTGAGTTGATTTGTAAAAATAAATAACAGAGAAAGGATGTATGTGATATGGCAAAGGCAGTAGGAATTGATCTTGGTACAACTAATTCGTGTATAGCAGTTATGGAAGGTGGTAAATCAACAGTTATAACTAATAGAGAGGGCGGCAGGACCACACCTTCTGTAGTAAGTATAACTAAAAAGGGAGAAAGGCTGGTGGGACAGTTAGCAAAAAGGCAGGCGGCCTTAAATCCTGAGAATACTATCTATTCTATTAAAAGATTTATCGGAAGAAAGTATAGTGAAGTGGAAAGTGAAAGAAAGATAGTATCATATGATGTAAAAAAAGGTAGAAATGATCTGGCCGAAGTGGAGATGGCAGGTAAAAGCCATACTCCTGAAGAGGTATCGGCTATGATACTGCAGAAATTAAAAACAGATGCAGAAAGTTATCTGGGAACCAAAATCACAGATGCTGTAGTTACTGTTCCTGCATATTTTAATTATGCTCAGAGGCAGGCAACCAAAAACGCCGGGAAGATTGCAGGGCTTAATGTCCTGAGGATAATCAATGAACCAACAGCTGCATCACTGGCCTATGGGCTTGAAAAAAAGAAAGAAGAGAAGATTTTAGTATTTGACCTGGGAGGCGGAACATTTGATGTTTCTGTACTGGAAGTTGGCGAGGGAGTGTTTGAAGTA